>NZ_JARWAI010000006.1:0-276853 GCF_031451645.1 Vreelandella gomseomensis
TCTCAGTGTTTGTCAATGGCTGTTTGGCAGAAGCGAAGGAAATGTTTGATGCGATTTTCCTTCCCGCTATTTGCCTAACCTACTGACAAACCGAGGTTTTTACACCTCATTCACCGCTGGCAACGCCTGGCGTCCCCGGCAGCGGATGCGTACTTTACGGTGTTGCTGCCGGGTTGGCAAGGGGGCGGGCGAAAAAATTAGCGCAGTGTCACACGGGCGTAACGTTTCTTGCCCGCCTGGATAACGTACGCCTTGCCGGTGGGTAGCATGGTGTCTTGCGCTACCACCTCGCCATCTACTTTGACGCTGCCATTTTTCAGCATGTCTTTGGCCTGGGCGCTGTTCTTGGTTAACTCCGACCGGTTCAGCACTGCAGCAATCGGCGCATCGGCACTGCCTTCAAAATCCACCTCGACCTCGGGCAGGTCGTCGGGCAGCTCACCATCCGCCAACTGATTGCCGGCGGATTTATGCGCGTTGGCCGCCGCTTCGTCGCCGTGGTAGCGAGCAATCAACTCGCGCGCCAACGCCATTTTGACATCGCGCGGATTGGCTCCTTGCTCAACGCTCTGCTTGAGTGCTTCGAGGTCTTCGTTGGACTTCAACGACAGCAGCTCGAAGTAACGCCATATCAGGCTATCCGGCATGGATACCAGCTTGTTGAACATCGCGCCGGGGCTTTCATCGACGCCGACATAGTTGCCAAGCGACTTGGACATCTTCTGAACGCCGTCCAGCCCTTCCAGCAACGGCATGGTGATCACCACCTGCGGTTCCTGGCCGAAATGCTTCTGGATTTCACGGCCCATCAGCAGGTTGAACTTCTGGTCGGTGCCGCCAAGCTCGACATCCGCCTCCAGCGCGACGGAGTCATACCCCTGAACGAGCGGGTAGAGAAATTCGTGGATGGCAATCGACTGATTGGCTCTGTAGCGTTTTTCAAAGTCGTCCCGCTCGAGCATGCGCGCGACGGTACTCTGCGCTGCCAGCTCAATCATCTTGGCTGCGGAGAGTTCACCAAACCACTCGGCATTGAAGCGCACTTCGGTCTTTTCAGGGTCGAGGATTTTAAACACCTGCTCCCGGTAGGTATCGGCGTTGGCTTTAACGTCGGCTTCGGTGAGCGGTTTTCGGGTCACGTTTTTACCGGTGGGGTCGCCGATGCGGCCGGTAAAATCACCAATCAGGAAAATAACCGTGTGCCCCAGATCCTGAAATTGACGCATCTTGGTCAGCAACACGCTATGCCCTAAATGAAGATCAGGTGCGGTGGGATCAAACCCCGCTTTGATACGCAGCTTGCGTCCGGAAGCCAACTTTTGGCGCAGCTCGTCCTCGACCAAAATCTCATGCGTTCCGCGCGATAACAACGCTAGCGCCTGATCCACCTCACTCATTGCTTTTCTCCACGTAAGCATCGCCTTGCGGGCGTTCGGATGATAAATAGTGAGCGATGTTATCATGCTCGCTCGCCTTGGTTGAGCCTTCGTCTTACTTTGGATACCACTGCAATGACAACTTCAACGACTGACACGCCTGTTTACTATATCGGCTTGATGTCGGGGACCAGTCTGGACGGGATTGACGCGGCACTGGTGGCCATTGCCTCCAATACCCCGCCCACGCTGGTGGCCAGCCACGCAAGCGCCATGCCGGAGGCGCTCCACAATGAACTCTTGCAGCTCTGCCACGCTGAGAAGGTCAGCTTTGCCACCTTGGCCAGGGCGGAAGCGGCGTTTTGTCAGATGCAGGCGGACGCGGTTAAGGCCTTATTACGTCAGCAGGGGGTATCAATCGACCAGGTGGCCGCCATTGGCAGCCATGGACAAACCATCGAGCACGCACCGAGCGGGCATGCGGGCGGACCGGCTTACACCCTGCAGCTCGACAACCCGAGCCTGCTGGCCGAACTGACCGGTGCCACCGTGGTCGCCGACTTCCGCCGCCGAGACCTGGCGGCCGGCGGTCAGGCAGCACCGCTTGCCCCGGCGTTTCATCAGGCGCTTTTCGGGCGCCGGGAAGGCGAGCAGCTTATTTTGAACCTGGGCGGCTTTGCAAACCTCACGTGGCTACCCAGCAACCCAGACGCCCCCGTGACCGGGTTTGATACCGGGCCGGCAAACGTCTTGCTGGACGCCTGGTTTGCCAAGCATCAGCAGGGCCGGTTTGACCGCGACGGCGCCTGGGCCGCCAGCGGCAGGGTCGACCCACGCCTGCTGGAGCGACTGCTGGCAGCGCCCTTCTTTCATCAGCCACCACCGCGCAGCACGGGAAGAGAGCTATTTCACCTGCCATGGCTGGCAAGCCACTTGACCGGCCATGAGCCCCCCCACGACGTGCAGGCAACGCTTGCCGAGCTCACGGCGGCCAGCGTGGCCCAGGGTATTGAGCAACTACCCCTCAGCCACCCGGACGTCACGCTGATCACCTGTGGAGGCGGGGCGCATAACGCGCACCTGATGGCCCGGCTTGCGGCCTACTTACCCAATATGACCTTTACATCGCCATCGGCCTACGGCTGGCCTGAAGACTGGATCGAGGCCGGGGCATTTGCCTGGCTGGCCCACCAGCGTCTCCATCAGCTGCCCGGCAACCTGCCCTCGGTGACCGGCGCCAGCGGGCCACGCATACTCGGCGGCATTTACGCTCCCTGAGGTCACACGGGGTCGTCACGGTCACGCAGGGTCAAATGCGACGGTACGCGCTCTTCCAGCGAGTGCTGCCGCGACTGGTCGCCCCCCAACTTCAGCATCAGCCGCAAGTCGTTGGCCGAATCGGCGTGGGCAAGCGCCACCTCCTGACTGATCTGCGAGGCCTGATAGAGGTCAAACAGTGCCTGGTCAAAGGTCTGCATACCGTGATCCCGAGACGCGGCCATGGCGGCCTTTATATCGGCAACCCGGCCTTTACGAATCAGATCGGCAATCCGCGACGACTGAAGCATGACCTCAACCGCCGCACAACGACCGCCGCTGCGCATCGGCAGCAGCTGCTGAGCGACGACCGCTCGCAGGTTGAGCGAGAGATCCATCCAGATCTGTTCGTGGCGCTCGTGGGGGAAGAAATGAATAATCCGCTCCAACGCCTGGTTGGCATTGTTGGCGTGCAGCGTGGCCAGACATAGATGCCCGGTTTCGGCGAAGGTCAGCGCGTGCTCCATGGTTTCCCGGCTGCGTATTTCACCGATCAAAATGACGTCGGGCGCCTGACGCAGGGTGTTTTTAAGCGCCACTTCAAACGACTCGGTATCAATGCCCACTTCCCGCTGATTGACGATGGCCCGCTTGTGCGGGTGCAGGTATTCGATGGGGTCTTCAATGCTGATGATATGACCGCCAACGTGCTCGTTGCGCTCCTGCACCATCGCCGCCAGGGTGGTGGATTTCCCCGTCCCGGTGCCGCCCACTACCAGCACCAGGCCTCGCTTGGCATGCGCCAGGCCGCTCAAGGAATCCGGCACGCCGAGCGACCCAAGGGTGGGAATCTGCTGGGCAATCCGGCGAATCACCATGGCGGGCTGATTGCGCTGCTGAAAAGCACTGACACGAAAACGTCCTTTCTCGTCCAGGCCAAGCGCAAAGTTGGCTTCCTGTTCGTGTCCGAAGCGCTCGCGCAGCCCCTCGGGCACCGTATGCGCCACCAGCTCGTTGACCTGGTGCGCGTTCAGCGACTGCTGCCCCAGCGGCACCAGGCCGCCGTTCATCTTGAGGCTGGGCGGTGCGCCGACGGTAATCAGCAGATCAGAGGCCTGCTGCTGCACCATGATATCCAGCAACTGATGCAACCACTGGGTGGGGGTCAGCGCTGCGGCGTCGTCACGTGCCATCGCTACGTCTCCTGTGAAGCAAGCGTACCCTTGGCTCGCGCCTGGGCGTCTTCCATGCTGACGTGACCGTCGCTGACCAGCTGCTTGAGCGAGGCATCGAGCGTTTGCATCCCCAGGCTGCCGCCGGTCTGAATCGCCGAGTAGATCTGCGCCACCTTGTCTTCGCGAATCAGGTTACGCACCGCCGAGGTGGCAATCAGGATCTCGTGGGCGGCCACCCGACCACCGCCCTGACGCTTCAGCAGCGATTGCGAGACCACCGCCTGAAGCGACTCCGATAGCATGGAGCGCACCATGGCTTTTTCTTCGCCCGGGAAGACATCAATGATCCGGTCGATGGTCTTGGCAGCCGAAGTGGTGTGCAGCGTCCCCAACACCAGGTGCCCGGTTTCCGCCGCCGTCAGCGCCAGGCGGATGGTTTCCAGGTCGCGCAGTTCGCCGACCAGAATCACGTCGGGGTCTTCGCGTAACGCGCTGCGCAACGCCTCGGCAAAGCTGTGCGTATCGCGATGAACCTCACGCTGATTGATCAGGCAGCGCTTGCTGGCATGGACGAATTCCACGGGGTCTTCGATAGTCAGAATATGCTCAAACCGATGATCGTTGATGTAGTCGATCATCGCCGCAAGGGTGGTGCTCTTGCCCGAGCCGGTGGGCCCGGTCACCAGCACCAGCCCGCGGGGCAGCATCGACAGGCGTTCAAACACCTCGCCAAGCCCCAGCGCCTGCATCGACAGCACCTGATTGGGAATGGTGCGGAACACCGCCCCGGCACCGCGGGCCTGATTGAAGGCGTTCACGCGGAAACGCGCCACGCCCGGCACTTCAAAAGAGAAATCGACTTCGAGGTGTTCTTCATAGTCGCGGCGCTGACGATCGTTCATGATGTCGTAGATCAGCCCACGCACGGCGGTGTTATCCATGGCGGGCACATTTAGCCGACGGATATCGCCATCAACCCGTATCATGGGAGGCAGGCCAGCGGACAAATGCAGGTCGGATGCATTCTGCTTTGCCGAGAATGCCAGCAGTTCGGTAATATCCATCTCTCTTCCCCAGCTGCGGTAAGGTGCTTGAGTATGACAGATAACGCGCTTTCAGCGTCACTGACCCATGCGCGTGAACGTCTGACGCATGCGTTGATCGACGCCCAGCGTCCGGAAAACGATGCCTCATTGCTCGCCGTGAGTAAAACCAAGCCGGCCGCGATGATTCGTCAGGCCTGGTCTCTGGGCCAGCGGGAATTTGGCGAAAACTACCTGCAGGAAGCGCTGGACAAGCAGGCGGAGCTCGTCGACCTGGACGACATCGTGTGGCATTTCATCGGCCCCCTGCAGTCGAACAAGACGCGTGCCGTGGCCGAGCACTTTGCCTGGATGCACAGCGTCGACCGCCTGAAGATCGCCAAGCGGCTCAGCGAACAGCGCCCCGAGCACCTGCCGCCGCTCAACGTCTGCATCCAGGTCAATATCAGCCGCGAGGAGAGCAAGTCCGGCGTCATGCCCGACGACGTCGCCCCCCTGGCCGAGGCAATCGCCAGCCTGCCGAATTTAGCGCTGCGCGGGCTGATGGCCATTCCCGCGCCCGCCGAAGGGCTGGACGCCCAGCGGGCGCCCCTGGCCCAGCTGCGTGAATTGCTGCAGGCGTTGCAGACATCACTGCCCGACGCCCCCCTGGATACGCTCTCCATGGGCATGACCGATGACCTGGAAGCTGCGGTACTGGAAGGCGCCACCCTGGTGCGCCTCGGCACGGCGATTTTTGGCGCGCGCAACACGACCTGAACCGCCACGCATCGTCCGGCCGATGCCATTACGCTGCCAAGCGCAGCCCATTTTTAAAAGAGGATACCCACATGGCGAACAAGATCACCTTCATTGGCGCAGGCAATATGGCGAGCGCCATCATTGGCGGCCTGATCGACAGCGGTGTCACGCCTTCCGACATCACCGCCACGGCACCACGGGAAAGCGAACTGGAGAGCCTGCGGTCGCGCCTGGGGATCACGACGCAAACCGACAATAACGCCGCCGCGAGCCAGGCCGACGTCGTGGTGCTGGCGGTCAAGCCTCAGATCATGCGCGAAGTGTGCGAAGACCTCAGCGACACGATCGGCAAGCATAAGCCCCTGGTGATGTCGATTGCCGCCGGCCTTGATGCTGCCACCATCGATCAATGGCTGGGCGGTGATAACGCCATGGTGCGCTGCATGCCGAATACGCCCTCGCTGGTAGGCCGTGGGGCGAGCGGTCTGTATGCTAATGCGCGGGTCAGCGATGATCAGCGCGCACTCGCAACCCAGCTCATGGAAGCGGTGGGGATCGTCGAATGGGTCGATGAGGAGCCGCTGCTCGACGCCGTGACGGCGGTCTCAGGAAGTGCACCGGCCTACTTCTTCCTGATGCTGGAAGCCATGGAGGACGCCGGCGTGACGCTGGGTCTGCCCGCTGACACCGCGCGTCGCCTGGCCATCCAGACGGCGCTGGGCGCGGCCACCATGGCGCAGCAAAGCGACAAGGATCCGGCCACGCTGAAACAGAACGTGATGTCGCCCGGCGGCACCACCGAACGGGCGATCCAGCACATGGAAGATGCAAAGCTAAGGACGACCATCGCCGATGCGATGCAGGCCTGCGCCAAGCGAGCCCAAGCGATGTCCAGGGAACTGAGCGGTCACTAATCAATGCGGATTTTATAGGAGAAACAGCCATGGGCAACGAATTGGGCAGCGCCGGGTTAATGCTTGTTAACTCGTTGATCAACATTTACTTGTTTTTACTCATGCTGCGGTTTTTATTGCAGGCATCGCGGGCCGACTACTACAACCCGCTGAGCCAGTCGGTGGTCAAGATTACCCAGCCGGTGGTGGGGCTTTTCCAGGGCTTTCTGGGGCCGGTTGCCGGCCGCTTTGACCTCGCGACCCTGGCGGCAGGGTTCGTCCTCAAGGTCGTCAGCATCGTCGCCATTTTCATGGTCATCGGCGTCGGCATGCCACCTATTCCCGGGCTGCTGGTTGCCGGCATCGCGGCGCTGGCCAACGCCATTCTGAAGATCTACTTCTTTGCCATGATCGTGATGATCATCCTGAGCTGGGTCGCGCCCAATGCCAGCCACCCCGGCGCGCTATTAATCATGCAGCTGGTGGAACCCATCATGGCCCCGGTACGCAAGGTGATTCCACCACTGGGCATGATTGATTTATCTCCCATTGTGGTGTTTATCGCTATTAATCTGGTGGATGGGCTGCTGGTCGGCTCGCTGATTCGCGCCGCCGGCATTTCCGGCGCGCTGGTCGGCCTGTAATGATCAACGCCAAGGCTTACTCATTCCGATTGACTCAGCAGGACTAACGCTTTCGATGCCCGATTCAGACACGCTTGCTTTTGCTGACCGACCGACGGATAGCGTCGGCCTGGTCACCCCGCATGTCGCCAAGTTCGACATGCCGCTGCCGCTCGCCTGCGGCAAAGTGCTGCCCGAGTACGAGCTGATCTATGAGACCTACGGCACCCTCAACGCCGAGCGTAACAATGCGGTGTTGATCTGCCATGCGCTATCGGGCCACCACCATGCGGCCGGTTTTCACAGCGAAGACGACCGCAAACCCGGCTGGTGGGATGCGCACATCGGCCCTGGCAAACCCATCGACACCAATCGCTTTTTCGTCGTGTCGTTGAACAATTTGGGCGGCTGCCACGGCAGTACCGGCCCGGTCAGTCACAACCCGGAAACGGGCCGCCAGTGGGGCCCCGACTTTCCGATGGTCACGGTGAGCGACTGGGTGGCCAGCCAGGCCCGCCTGGCCGACCATCTGGGGATTGAACGCTGGGCGGCGGCGGTCGGCGGAAGCCTGGGCGGCATGCAGGTGATGCAGTGGACGATGACCTACCCGGAACGGGTGGGCAATGCGGTGGTGATTGCCGCCACGCCGCGCCTTTCGGCGCAAAATATCGCCTTTAACGAGGTGGCCCGTCAGGCGATTCGCTCTGACCCAGACTTTTTTGATGGCTGGTACGCCGAGCATGACACCGTGCCCAAGCGCGGGCTCAAGCTGGCGCGCATGGTCGGTCATATCACCTACCTCTCCGAAGACGCCATGGGCAGCAAGTTTGGCCGCGACCTGCGCAGCAACGACCTGAATTTCGGCTTCGGCGTCGAGTTTCAGGTGGAATCCTACCTGCGCTATCAGGGCGATACCTTTTCCACCGCCTTTGACGCCAACACCTACCTGCTGATGACCAAGGCGCTGGACTACTTCGACCCGGCGGCCACCCAAGGCGGGGATCTGGCCAAGGCCCTTGCCCCGGCGCAATGCCCGTTCCTGATCGTCAGCTTTACCACCGACTGGCGCTTCCCGCCGCCCCGCTCCCGCGAGCTGGTGGATGCCCTGACGCGAGCGGGTAAATCAGTCAGCTACGCCAACATTGACTCACCGCACGGCCACGACGCCTTCCTGCTACACGAGCCCCGTTACGATGCGGTATTCGGCGCCTTCATGAACCGCGTGGCTCGCGACCTCAAGCTGACCCCGATAGCCGCCGAGGAGACCCCATGATGCGCGCTGATCTGGAACTGATTTATGACTGGGTCCCCGAGGGCGCGCACGTGCTGGACCTCGCCTGCGGCGATGGCGTACTGCTCGAGGCGCTGGCCAGGGATAAAAACGTCACGGGCTACGGGCTGGAAATCGACCACGACGGAATTACCGGCTGCGTGACCCGCGGCGTCAACGTCATCGAGCACAACCTCGACGATGGCCTGGGCAGCTTCTGCGACAACAGCTACGACCAGGTGATCATGACCCAGGCCCTGCAGGCCCTGCGTCGCCCCGACAAGATGCTCGATGAAATGCTGCGCGTCGCCGAGGAAGGCATCATCACCTTCCCCAACTTTGCCTACTGGCGTCACCGTATTCATCTGGGGCTGCGCGGCTACATGCCGGTATCCAAGTCGCTGCCCCACGCCTGGTACGACACGCCCAACATTCATCTTTCGACCTTCAACGACTTTGAACACCTGTGCCGTGAAAAAGGCCTGATGATTGTCGACCGCGCCGTAGGCGTGGGCGACCACCGCGGGCACTGGACGTCGCGCCTATGGCCCAACCTGTTCGGTGAAATCGCCATTTTCCGCGTGCGTCGCCGCTGAGGGCACCGGCCAGCGTATCGGCAAGGCTCGCGTCAGACGCACTGCTGCGGGCTTGCCGGCGGCCCACTGCACGTCTACTCCGTACGCCAGTACCTCGACCCCCGCCCTGGCCGCTTCCACAAGCGCCGCCGCGTAAGCCGGGTCGATATGCGCGGCGGGCGCCACATCGCCAATGCCCTCATGGGCCACGCAGAACAGCAACACCGCCCGCTCGCCCTGCTCGGCTAATGCCTGCAGCGAGCGCAGATGCTTGGCGCCGCGCACGCTGACCGAATCGGGAAAGTAGCCGTGCCCGTCGGTTTCCTTCAGCGTCACCTGCTTCACTTCAATGAAGACGGCGCCACGGCCAGGGTCGTCCAGGCGGAAATCGAGCCGCGCGTCGGCCACTTTCACCTCGCGCCTGAGCGTTTGATACCCCGCCAGCGGCAAGATATCGCCGGCATTGATGGCCGCTTCGACGATGCGGTTGGCGCGCCCGGTGTGCACCGAAGCCAGCGCTAGCGTGCCATCCGGCTGCGGCAATTCGATCCATTCCCAAGTCCAGGCCAGCTTGCGCTTGGGGTTATCGCTTTGCGACAGCCACACCCGACAGCCGGGGACGTTGACCGCTTTCATCGAACCGGTATTCGGGCAGTGGGCGACGACTTCCTGACCGTCGTCCAGGCGCACATCGGCCAGAAAGCGCTTGTAGCGACGCAGCAGCGTGCCCGGCACCAGGCCGTTGTAGGCGAGGCTCATAGCCGGCTCACAAAGCGCGTGATGCGCACCACGGCTTCTGCCAGCCGCTCGACGTCGTTGGTGAAGGCAATACGCACGTGGTGCTCGCCGCCCTGGACGGCAAAATCAATGCCGGGGGTAATCGCCACGTTCTCCTCGCGCAGCAGCCGCTCGCAGAACGCTTGGCTGTCGCGGCTATAGCGGGAAATATCCAGCCACAGGTAAAACGCGCCCTGGGGCGGCAAGTCCGGCGCCAAGCCGAGCTGCGCCAGGCCCTCCAGCAGCACCTGGCGGCGCTGTTTCAGGGTGGCCCGGCGGGTTTCCAGAATATCCCGGCATTCGGGCGTAAACGCGGCCAGCGCGGCATGCTGCGAGGGCGTGGCCGCGGCCAGGAAGACATTCTGCGCCAGCCGGGTCAGCGGCTCGACCGCATGCTCGGGAGCCACCAGCCAACCCAGGCGCCAGCCGGTCATGCCGAAATATTTTGAGAAACTGTTCACCACAAAGGCATTATCTGACAGCGAGGTCGCCGACAGCGGCGCATCGTCGTAGTTGAGGCCCTGATAGATCTCGTCGACCAGCACCTCGCCGCCACGCTCGGCCACCGCCGAGAACACCTCGTTGAGCGACGCGGCATCCAGGGTATGCCCGGTGGGGTTGGAGGGCGACGCCAGCATGGCAAGCCTAGTGCGGGCTTGCCAGTGCTTGCGAATGAGCGCAGCATCCAGCTGCCAGCCGCTGTCACGCCCCACGGCAACGGCATCCACCTCGGCGCCGGCCAGGGCCATGAAGTGGCGGTTACACGGATAGTTGGGGTCGGCCATCACTACCCGGTCGCCCGCCTCGATGAGCAACTGGCTGGCCAGCAACAGCGCTCCCGACGCCCCGGGCGTGACCAGAATGCGCGACGGATCCACCGCGGCATTGAAGTGCTCGGCATAATGCCCGGCAATCGCCTCGCGCAGCGCGGGCAGACCGGCGGCTGGGGTATAGCGCGTCTTGCCCTGCGCCAGCGCCTGCTGGCCGGCCGCTACGATAGGCTCAGGGGTGGCGAAATCCGGCTCGCCCACTTCGAGATGGATCACATCGTGTCCCTCGGCTTCGCGAGCCTGGGCCATTTCCAGCAAGTGCATCACGCGAAAGGGGGCGACGTGATCGACACGCGTATTCCAGGCCATAGCGGCTCCTTCACCTAGCGGTAGTAAAAACATGACCTTGGTCGCACTGGGAGCAAGATCATGGTAGAAAGCAATCCATTATGCTTGCAACGCAGCCAATTTTCAGCTAAACAAGCATCCCTTTGGCGTGAGATCTTGATACACACTCATGGTCGATCAGCAGTCACATACGTAAGAGGCACTCCCATGCCAGTAGCGGAAAAAAAACCGGAAACGTCCAAGCCCTTCACTCCGTATGAACCGGCAGCGGGTGAAGAATATATGAACGATCAGCAGCTCGCGCACTTCCGCCAGCTGCTGCTGGACTGGAAACAAGACCTCATGGAAGAGGTGGACCGTACCGTACGCCACCTGCAGGAAGATGCTAACAACTACGCCGACCCCGCCGACCGGGCGACCCAGGAAGAAGGCTTCAGCCTCGAACTGCGCACCCGTGACCGCGAGCGCAAGCTGCTCAAGAAAATCAACGAAACCATCGAAAAGATCGACGAAGACGATTACGGTTTCTGCGAGGCCTGCGGTGTGGAAATCGGCATTCGCCGCCTTGAAGCCCGCCCCACGGCCACGCTGTGCGTTGACTGCAAGACGCTGGCCGAACTCAAGGAAAAACAGCTCGGCGGCTAAGCCGGCGGCAAGACTGTACGCGATGCTTGACTGCGGGCACCCTCAGGTGCCCGTTTTGCTTTCTGGAAGGCTTCGATGACGCAATCAACTCGCTACCGTGGGCGCTTTGCCCCCACCCCGTCAGGGCCGCTACATTTTGGTTCGCTGGTGGCGGCGTTGGGTAGCTATCTTGACGCGCGGGCGGCAAACGGCACCTGGCTGGTGCGGATTGAAGATATCGACCCTCCGCGCTGTCCGCCCGGCACCGACAGCACGATCCTGCGTCAGTTGGAGGCGTTTGGGCTCACCTGGGACGCCACCGTTCACTGGCAGCATGACCGTCACGCCGCTTACCAGCAGGCGCTGGATCGTCTGGCCGCCCTGGGCCTGGCCTACCCGTGCAGCTGTTCGCGCAAGCAATGGCAGCCTTTCCCGGTCTACCCCGGCTGGTGCCGCCAGGGCCTGCGCGACCCCACCAAACCGGTCGCCTGGCGGCTGCGCAGCGATCTGGCCACGCGTCCCATCGGCTGGCAGGATCGCCTGTTTGGCTGGCAGCAGTTCGATCCTGAAACGCTCGGCGATGTCGTGCTCAAGCGCAAGGATGAGCTCTGGGCCTACCAGCTTGCCGTGGTGGTGGACGACGCCGCGCAGGGGATCACGGATGTGGTCAGGGGCTTCGATCTGCTCGACAACACCCCCTGGCAGCGCCAGCTACAAATTGCCTTGGCGCTTGATGAACCGCGTTACCTGCACCTGCCGCTGGTGGTCACCCCGCAAGGCCAGAAGCTTTCCAAACAGAATCTCGCGCCGGCGCTCGCCGATGACGAGCCGGGCATTCGCCAGCAGCTGTTTCAGGCGCTTCAGGCACTCGACCAGGCGCCGCCCCATGAACTGTCGCGTGCCCCTGTCACGACCCAGCTAGACTGGGCGGTAGCGCACTGGTCGGTAGCCCGTCTGGCACCGTCAGCACATCGCGAACTGCCCCAGGAGTCCTGACATGTACGTCTACCGCATCATGCTGTTTCTGGTGTTTGGCGGCTACCTGCTATCGCCCTTGCTGATGGACGGCTGGAGCGACCCGACGGTGGCCTGGTACCGCCCCTTTGTCATCTGGGGCGGGCTGATTGCCCTGACGCTGTGGCTTGAACAGAAGAGGAAGCTGGATGAGCGTTGAGGTTGTCGGTGTCGTCATGTTGGGCCTGGGCTACCTCGCCCTGCTGCTCGGCGCGGCGCTGGCCGTGGAGCGTGGCTGGATACCGCTGCGTATCAGCCGTCACCCTGCCGTCTACACCCTGTCACTGGGCGTCTATGCCAGCGCCTGGGCGATTTATGGCAGCATTGAGCTTGCCGCCAACGTCGGCTTTGGCTATCTCGCCTACTACCTGGGCGCCGCCGGGGCGTTTCTGCTCGCGCCGGTGCTGCTCGTACCCATCCAGCGGATTACCCGCACCTATCAGCTTGCCTCGCTGGCCGACCTGTTTGCGTTTCGCTTTCGTTCCCGCTGGGCGGGCACCCTGGTCACCGTGGTCAGCCTGCTGGCGGTGCTGCCGCTGCTGGGCATTCAGGTCAAGACCATGAGCGAGGCGGTCAACCTGTTCACCCAAACTCGGGCGGGGCCGGTGGTGTCGCTGATATTCTGCACGGCCATCGCCGCGCTGGCGGTGATGCTGGGGGCCCGCCACAGCCATGGGCACAGCCGGCACAACAGCCTGTTAAGCACCATCGCCATTGAATCGATCGTCAAGTTGCTGGCCATGCTGGGGCTCGGCGCTGTGGCCTTGTGGCTGGTGTTCAGCGGCCCCGGCGACCTGCAGCAGTGGCTCGAAGGGCCGGGGTACCTTGCCCAGGCGCACACCGCACGCTTTGACCCCGCCCAGTGGCGCACGCTGTTGCTGCTGTTCTTTGCGGCGGCCTTCATGATGCCGCACCTGTTTCATATCATCTTCGCCGAGAGCCTGTCGCCCAACACGCTGCTGCAGGCCAGCTGGACCCTGCCGCTGTTTCTGCTGCTGATGGCGTTGCCCGTCCCGCTGATCTGGTGGGCCGCCCAGTCACTGGGTAATGACATCCCCGTGGCCGCGTATGCCGCCTATGTGCTGAGCGAGCACTGGTGGGTCGGCACGCTGGCCTTTATCGGCGGGCTTGCTGCGGCCAGCGGTACCATGATGCTGATTGCGCTGGCGCTTTCCGGCATGGTGCTGAATCACATCGTGCTGGTAGCCCGCCCCCCCGAGGCGCGCAGCGACCTTTACGGCTGGCTACTATGGCTGCGTCGCGGGCTGGTGGTCGGGGTCATTCTAGGTGGCTGGCTGTTTTACCAGTGGGTGGGGCGGCATTATCCGCTGACCAGCCTCGGGCTGGCCGCCTTCGTCGGCATGGCGCAGTGCTTGCCGGGTATGCTGGCGCTGCTCTACTGGCCGGGGGCTAATCGCAAAGGCATGGTCGCCGGCCTGATCGGCGGTATCGCGGCCTGGCTGTGGTGGCTATGGCTTCCCCTGGTCGCTGGCTATGCGCCGCCCGCGCTGCCCTTGACGCCGCTGACGCCCGGCGACGCGCCTATCTGGTATAGCGTCACGTTGCTGTCGCTGGCGACCAATATCCTGCTGCTGATCGTGGTATCGCTCTTCACACGCACGTCCGACGGCGAAAGATCCGCCGCCGAGGCCTGCTCGGTGGATGCGGTGATTCGTTCAAAACGTTTACCGCTGGAAGCCGCCACTGCGGCTGACTTTCCCCCCCATCTGGCGCAGGCGCTCGGCGATGACGCCGCCCATCGCGAAGTCGACCGCGCGCTCAAGGCCCTCAACCTGACGCCTCAGGAACGTCGTCCTTACGCCCTGCGGCGACTGCGCGACCGGATACAGGCGAACCTGTCCGGCCTGATGGGCCCCTCGGTGGCGCGTGATATCGTCGACCGCTACCTGCCCTACCGCCACGACGACGCGCCGATTACCGATGACATTCATTTCGTGGAAAGCCGTTTGGAGGCCTATCGCTCGCGGCTCACGGGGCTGGCCCGCGAGCTCGACGGTCTGCGCCGCCACCACCGCCAGACGCTTGCCTATCTGCCCGTCGGGCTTTGCGTGCTGGGTGACGACGACGAGCTGGTGATGTGGAATCAGGCGCTTTCACAGCTGTCCGGCATCAGCGGTGAAAGCGTCATCGGCTCGCGCCGGGACAGCCTGCCCGCCCCCTGGCCACGCCTGCTGGGCAGCGTGCTGAGCGAAGGGCCTTCGCCGCTGTACAAACAAGCTGTGAGGCTCCACGGCAAGGACTACTACCTCACGCTGCATAAAGCTGAGCTCAGCGGTCACGATAGCCGCGGCGGCAGCGTCATCCTGGTCGAGGATCACACCGAGATGAAATGGCTGGAAGACGAGCTGGTGCACGCTGCGCGCCTGGCATCGATCGGTCAGCTGGCGGCGGGCGTGGCCCACGAGATCGGCAATCCGATCACCGGCATTTCGTCGCTGGCGCAAAACCTGCGCTACGACACCGAGGATCCCGCCCTGCTGGAAACCGCTGACCATATCCAGCAGCTGACCGGGCGGGTCACCAGGATCGTCAACTCGCTGGTCGGCTTTGCCCATGCCGGAAGCGCGTCTCAAGCGCTGCCACGTTCCCCCGTTGCGCTTAGCTCGATCACCGACGATGCCTTACACTTGATCCACCTGGCCCGCTCGGGCGAGGATGTTACGTTCACCAATACCTGCCCGGAAGCGATTATCGTGCAGGGTGACGCCCAGCGCCTGACGCAGGTCATGGTCAACTTGCTGAGCAACGCACGCGATGCCTGCCGGCCAACGGGCAGGGTGAACATCGCAGCGGGCGAGCATTCGGAACAGGCTTGGTGGCGCATCACCGACGACGGCCAGGGCATTGACCCTTCGGTGCGTGACCACCTGTTCGAGCCCTTCACCACCACCAAGTCAGCGGGTGAAGGGACAGGACTCGGATTATCACTGGCCTATCAAATTATCAATGAGCACCAGGGCAGAATAGAGGTGGCGTCGCCACCGCCCGGGACGTCTCGCGGAACGGCCATTACGCTCTGGCTACCGCTTTACCAACAGGATGACCAGCTGCCCCATGTCCAGGATTCTGATTGTTGAAGATGAAGCGATCATTCGCAGTGCACTCAAGCGGTTGCTCGAACGTCACGACTACGAGGTCAGCGAAGCGGGCAGCGCTGAAGAAGCCGGCAAGCTTGAGCTGGCCGGTTTTGACCTGATCATCAGCGACCTGCGCCTGCCTGGTGAGCCGGGCACCCAGCTGATTGAGGCCGCGGCTCCGGCACCGGTGCTGATCATGACCAGCTATGCCAGCATGCGCTCAGCGGTCGACTCCCTCAAACAGGGCGCCGTGGATTACGTGGCCAAACCCTTTGACCACGCCGAACTGCTGGAAACCGTATCGCGCATTCTCCACCAGCAGTCCATGCAGCGCAGTCCGCCCCCCGACGTCACCGATGACGGCGGCGGTCGACAGACCATGATCGGTAACTGCACCGCCATGCAGCTGGTCTACTCGCGCATCCGCAAGACAGCCCCGGCCGACGTCACGGTATTGATTCTGGGCGAGTCCGGCACCGGTAAGGAACTCGTTGCCCGCGCGCTGCATCAGCAAAGCAAGCGTGCCCAGGCCTCGCTGATCTGCGTCAACTGCGCCGCCATTCCCGAAACGCTGATCGAGTCGGAGCTCTTCGGCCATGAAAAAGGCGCCTTTACCGGTGCCAGCGCCGCCCGCACCGGGCTGGTAGAAGCCGCCGATGGCGGCACGCTGTTCCTGGACGAGATCGGCGAGCTGCCTCTCGACGCCCAGGCCCGGCTGTTGCGCGTACTTCAGGAAGGCGAGATCCGTAAGATCGGCTCGGTGGAAACCCGCCACGTGGATGTTCGACTGATCGCAGCCACCCACCGCGACCTGCGCGCGCTGTCCAAGAGCGGCGATTTCCGCCTGGATCTGTATTACCGCCTGAACGTCATGCAAATAGAGCTGCCGCCGCTGCGCGAGCGTGAGGACGACGTGCTGGAAATTGCCGACATTCTGCTCGACAAGGCCTGCCAGCGGCACGAACGACCGGGGCTACGCCTGTCCCGCGCGGCCCGCCAGGAACTCCGCGACTACCCTTGGCCCGGCAACGTCCGCGAGCTGGAGAACGCCCTGGAGCGCGGCGTCATTCTGGCCGAGGGGCACTTGATCCACCCGGATGATCTGGGGCTGGCCCCGGTCGCCCACCGACCGGGGCCGACAGCAAGTCCGGCGCCCCCGCCGAGCAGTGCCGATGCCTCCCAGCCCGGCGGAGAAGAGGACGACCTGTCGCTGGAGGACTACTTCCAGCACTTCGTGCTGGAGCACCAGGATCAGATGAGCGAGACCGAGCTGGCACAGAAGCTGGGCATCAGCCGCAAGAACCTCTGGGAGCGCCGTCAGCGCCTGGGCATCCCGCGCAAGAAGACGGCGAGGCGTCCTCAATGAGTCCGCGACGCCATCTTCGACTAACGTCTAATACGCTGATTTATTTGAAAAATATCCCGAACGCCGTTACCCGCACACTGTTACCTTCCCACACAGCAATGCGCCCAAAACGGGTAACACTTTTTCGCCTCGATAGTTCCCTGGCATGACCAAAAAATGCCAACTTGCTGAATTTAAAACGCTATCAAACAGCTGGCACGGCGAGTGCAATATATCTGGGTAAGAAAAACAAACTGGGCAACGCGGTAAGTCGCCAACAAAAACAACATGACACCGCTTAGACCTGAGCCACAACAAGAACAACATGGCCAGGCAGAGATAACGGCACCAACAAGAACAATAGGCTTGCATCTCGATACTTGCTTGCGTGGAGCACGATAAGCGCACCGAACAATAATAATGTCATAGCAAGTGCCCAAAATGGACGCGACGTACACCGAAAGATCTGCGCCCCAACAAGAACAACAGCAGTGAGTGTGTACACCCCGGAAACAACAACAACGCGCCGGGGAGAGAAAAGTTCGCGGTTGGATTATTGTTTTGAATACGAGGCGGTCGGAATCCACGTGATTGCCACGCCTACCGACTGCGGTGCGTATTCAGGGCGATGTGCCATCATGAAGAAAAACAGCAGCAACGGAAGCTGATTATCTACCTGTACAGGGGAGGCCCTTTTAGCCTCCCCTTTCCGTATCTGGCGGTTACACAACCCTCCCGAGACTTTGCAAGCGTCAAGGGGTCGGCTACACTCAGCGACTTATCGCTTACGTTACGGCCACTTTTTCGATACCCTGCGAGTCGATATCGTCGCATGTTCAAAGGATTTACCCGTTTCTTACATAGCCCGGGAGAGCATTTGAAATCCCTGCTCGAACCCCAACAAAGCACCGCCAACGTGCTTAGTCCTCGTGTCATACCTCGCTCCGAGCATCCCGTTTCTCGCAAGCAGATCAGCGAGGCCGCTCTCAAGGTGCTTTATCGCCTCAACGGGGCGGGCTTTGATGCCTATCTGGTAGGCGGCTGCATTCGCGACGCATTGCTGGGCAAGATGCCCAAGGATTTTGACGTTGCCACCAATGCCACCCCTGAACAGGTGCGCGACCTTTTCCGCAACTCTCGCCTGATCGGACGCCGCTTCCGCATCGTGCATGTGCGCTTTGGTCGCGAAGTCATCGAGGTCACCACCTTCCGGGGCAAGCCCCAGGACGAACACGGCGACCACATTGCCCAACAGTCGGACGACGGCCTTTTGCTACGCGACAACGTATGGGGCAATATCGAAGAAGACGCCCTGCGGCGTGACTTCACCGTCAACGCGCTGTACTACAATATCGCCGACTTCACGATCCACGACTTTGCCAATGGCGCGCGGGATATCGAAGCAAGGACGCTGCGCCTGATCGGCGACCCCGCCACGCGCTACCGCGAAGATCCGGTGCGCATGCTGCGAGCGGTCAGGTTTGCCGCCAAGCTCGGCTTTACCATCGAGGCAGAGACCGAGGCGCCCATGTACGACCTGGCGCCACTGCTGCTGAGCATCCCGCCGGCGCGGCTATTCGACGAGGTCCTCAAGCTGTTCATGTCGGGTCACGGGCTGGTCACTTTCAGGATGCTGAGTCACTACGGTCTGTTTGGCATGCTGTTCCCGGAGGCGGAAGAAGCCATGGCGGATGCCGCCTGGGCCGAAGAGCTCATCGAACAGGCGCTGGCCAATACCGACAAGCGCATTGCCGAAGAACGCCCGGTGACTCCCGCTTTCCTGCTGGCGGCGTTTTTATGGGCGCCCGTCGCGCACCGCCAGGCCGAGCTCGAAAGTGACGGCATGCCGTCAATTCCCGCGCTGCAGACCGCCGCTCAGCAGGTGGTAACACGCCAGCTTCAGCATATCTCGATTCCCAAGCGTTTCGGCATGCCGATGCGCGACATCTGGGAACTCCAGGGGCGGCTCCCGTTGCGGCGCGGCAAGAAAGCGTTTCAAACCCGCGAGCACCCACGCTTCCGTGCCGCGTACGATCTGCTCCTGCTGCGCGAACAGGCCGGCGAAATACCGCGCGGCCTGGGCGACTGGTGGAGCGCCTTCCAGCAGGGCGACGAGCACGACCAGCGTCGCCTGCTGCAAAAGGTGGGAGGCGATCCTGCCAGTCAGGGCGACCGCCGCCGCAAGCGCCGGCGTAAACCGCGCAAGAGCGAGGAGTAGAACGGCGCATGGCGCTTTGCTATATCGGCCTGGGCAGCAATCTGGAGAATCCCGTGAACCAGCTGCGCCAGGCACTGCAGGCGCTGGCTCGGCTGCCGCTCAGCCATCTGGTCAGCGCCTCGTCACTGTATGCAACCCCGCCGGTGGGCCCCCAGGATCAGCCCGACTTCATCAATGCGGTCGCGGCGCTCGAAACCCGGCTATCGCCGCTTGCCCTTCTTGACCAGCTCCAGGCGCTGGAACAACGTCATCGACGCCGGCGGCAGCGTCACTGGGGCCCCCGTACGCTCGACCTGGATCTGCTGCTCTACGCTCAACAACCGTGCACCTCTCCACGCCTGCGGGTACCCCATCAACACATGCACGAACGCGCCTTTGTGCTGGTGCCGCTGCACGAACTCGCCCCGACCCTGACGCTGCACCACCGGCCGCTCAGCGACTGGCTCACCGAGGTGGATAGCACCCTAATCCGTCGCCTGAGCGACGCAGAGGTAACAACGACTGCTACCATCTGACACAATTCTCGACACCGAGCCCGCATTCAGGTAACAATTGCCGGTTACGCCACTCAGCATCCGCCGCACGGCGGCGTTAACAATGGCCGAACGCCGATGCCGCGTCGGCCTCACGTAGACAATGAGAGCACGCCATGAAAACCGTCACCCTGAGCACGCTGCAGGCGCATAAGCGCGCCGGCGAAACGTTCAGCTGCCTGACCGCTTACGATGCCTCCTTTGCCCACGCCGCCAGCCACGCAGGGATCGATGTGTTGCTGGTCGGCGACTCGCTGGGCATGGTCTTGCAGGGCCACAACAGCACCCTGCCGGTGACCATTGACGATATCTGTTACCACACCCGCTGCACGGCGCGCGGCAAAGGCCATAGCCTGCTGATGGTCGACCTGCCGTTCATGAGCAACGCGACCACCGCGCGGATGTTGGATGACGCGGCCGCCCTGATGCGCGCCGGCGCCGAACTGGTCAAGGTGGAAGGCGACGCCTGGATGGCTGACGGCATTCGTGAACTGACGCGACGGGGCGTACCGGTGTGCGCGCACCTTGGTTTGACGCCGCAAACGGTTTATCAGCTTGGAGGCTACAAGGTGCAGGGCCGGGAAGCCGTCCAGGCCGAGCAGATCATCAACGACGCGAAAGTGCTGGTTGAGGCAGGCGCGTCGGTCATTCTGCTGGAATGCGTGCCCGCAAGCCTGGGCAAAGCAGTGACCGAGGCCCTCGACGTACCGGTGATCGGCATCGGCGCCGGCCCCGACACCGACGGCCAGATCCTGGTCATGCACGACGTCCTCGGCGTTACCCATGGCCGCACACCACGCTTCGTGAAAAACTTCATGGCAAGCGCAGACAGCATTCAGTCGGCGTTTCAGCACTATCACGAAGCGGTCAAAACCCGGACTTTCCCCGCGCCGGAACACTGCTTTTAAGCGGTGTTCCAAGGCAGGAGTCATTGCAACGCCCGTGAAAGACGACATGACTGTTATGCATACATTGCGAGATATCTCCGAGCTGCGCCGCACGCTGCGTGAGCACCGGCTGCGCGGCCAGCGGATTGCCCTGGTGCCCACCATGGGCAACCTGCACGCCGGGCATCTGGCCCTGGTCACCCGCGCCCGTGCCAATGCCGATGTCGTGGTCGCCAGCCTGTTTGTCAACCCGCTGCAGTTTGGCCCCGGCGAGGACCTGGATGCCTACCCGCGTACCTTCGAGGCTGACCAGGCGCAGCTTGTTGAGGCGGGCTGCGATATCCTGTTCGCGCCCGCGGTCAGCGCGCTGTATCCCAACGGCCTGACCACCCAGACCCGGGTGCATGTACCCGAGGTGGGCGCCGGGCTGTGTGGCGGGTCGCGACCGGGCCACTTCGATGGCGTTTCCACCGTAGTCAGCATGCTGTTCAACCTGGTGCAGCCCGACATCGCCTGTTTCGGCCAAAAGGACTACCAGCAGCTTGCGGTGATCCGCAAGCTGGTCAGCGACCTGCACCTGCCCATCGAGATCATCGGCGTGCCCATCGTGCGCGCCGATGACGGCTTGGCACTGTCTTCACGCAACGGCTACCTGAGCCCGGAGGAGCGCGCCATCGCGCCCACGCTGTATCGTACGCTGTGCACGCTGCGCGACGCCCTTGAACAGGGCGAATCGATCGACCAGACACTACACCAGGGCAAAGCGGCGTTGTATGATGCCGGCTTTGTGCCCGACTACCTCGAACTGCGCGACCCAGCGCTTGGCGCCGTCCGTGACGCCACCCGCGACGCCGTGTTGCTGGCCGCCGCCCAGTTGGGCCCCGCCCGGCTGATTGATAACCTGAGCGTGCGGCTTCCCGACGCTGCTCGCGCTTCTGGCCGCTAAGCGGCTCGCCTCATTTTCAGGAGTTTCCATGCATACCATCATGCTAAAAGCCAAGCTGCACATGGCCCGCGTTACCCATGCGGTGCTCAACTATGAAGGATCCTGCGCCATCGACGGCGACCTGCTGGATATGGCCGGCATCCGCGAGAACGAACAGATCCAGATCTACAACGTAGAAAACGGCGAGCGCTTCACCACCTACGCCATTCGCGGTGAAGAAGGCTCGCGGCTGATCTCGATCAACGGCGCCGCTGCGCATCTGGCATCACCGGGGCACCGCATCATCATCTGTAGCTATGCCCACTACTCGGAAGCCGAGCTGGACAACCATCAGCCTGCCCTGGTCTACCTCCAGGAAGGCAATCACGTCAGCCATACCAGCAACGCCATTCCCGTCCAGCTTGCCTGACCCATCGGACACGCCGGAGAACCTTGAATAACGGGCCATACACTGGCCCGTTTTTATTTGGTTCAAAAAGCGTATTGCCGCCATGCGCACCCTTCCCCTATGCTGAGACCATGACAGTAACAACAACGCTAGACACGAACGCTGACGCTTTTCCGTCGACGTTCCTCAGACCAGGAGTCTTGTTATGCAAGAAATAGTGATTGTCGCGGCTCGCCGTACCGCGGTCGGTGCCTTTGGTGGCTCACTCGCCGGCATTGCGGCCAGCGATCTGGGCGCGCTGGTCATGAAGGATATCCTTTCCTCCACAGGCGTTGCCCCCGACCAGGTAGATGAGGTGCTACTGGGCCAGGTGCTGACCGCCGGCGTCGGCCAGAACCCTGCCCGTCAGGCATCCATCAAGGCCGGTCTGCCCGAAGCCGTTCCGGCCATGACCATCAACAAGGTCTGCGGCTCTGGCCTCAAGGCCCTTCACTTGGCCACCCAGGCGATCCGCTGTGGCGATGCCGAGCTGATTCTGGCCGGTGGCCAGGAAAACATGTCGGCGTCTCCCCACGTGCTGCCCAACTCGCGCAACGGTCAGCGCATGGGCGACTGGAAGGCCATCGACTCCATGGTCCACGACGGCCTGTGGGACGCGTTCAACAACTATCACATGGGCATAACGGCTGAGAACCTCGCCGAGAAGTACGGCATCACCCGGGAAGCCATGGACGAATTTGCCGCCGCCTCCCAGCAAAAGGCCGCCGCCGCCATTCGGGAAGGCAAGTTCAAGGGCCAGATCGTGCCGGTGGAAGTTCCCCAGCGCAAAGGTGACCCGCTGGTGTTCGATACCGACGAGAACCCACGCGAAGTCACCGCCGAAAAACTCGGCGGCATGCGTCCGGCGTTCAAGAAAGACGGCACCGTGACCGCGGGCAACGCGTCGGCACTCAACGATGGTGCCGCGGTGGTCATGATCTGCTCGGCGGAAAAAGCCAAGCAGCTCGGCCTCGAACCGCTGGCGCGTATTGCCGGCTACGCCAACGCGGGTGTCGACCCGGCGATCATGGGTATCGGCCCGGCACCGGCCACCCGCCGCTGCCTGGAAAAAGCCGGCTGGAGTCTTGACGACCTCGACCTCGTTGAAGCCAACGAAGCCTTTGCCGCCCAGGCGCTGTCGGTCAATAAAGAGCTCGGCTGGGATACCAGCAAGGTCAACGTCAACGGCGGCGCGATAGCCCTGGGCCACCCCATCGGGGCCTCGGGCTGCCGCGTGTTCGTAACGCTGCTCCATGAGATGATCGCCCGCGATTCGAAGAAAGGCCTCGCGACGCTGTGTATTGGCGGCGGCCAGGGTGTCGCCCTGGCGATTGAGCGACCCTAACGGCGGCAGGTCATTAACGACTCGTTGTCTGCATGTATGCCCCCGCCATTGGCGGGGGCATTTTTTTACCGCCTAGCGCCGACGATCCGCGACGGCGTTCGCAACACCAGCAGCGTACCCAGCAAAAACAGCCCCGACGCGGCCCACATCGCCACCGGCAGGCTGGTGCCGTCGACAATCCGTCCGCCGACCATCGCTCCAAACCCGATCGACAGGTTGAAGGTAAACGCCATCAGCGCGGTGGCCGCCTCGGTGTTCGGGGCCGTGCGCAGAATCCAGGTTTGAATGCTCACCGACACGCTGCCGAACACCGCGCCCCACACCATCAACAACGCCACGCCACTGGTCGGCGTCACGCCCAGCCAGGGGAAGGCCGCGACGACGAGCAGCAACACGCAGGGGATCGCCAGCACGGCGCGATAAGGATGACGCCCGGCATAGAGTCCCGCAGCGATATTGCCCAGTATCCCCGCGGCACCGTAAAGCAGCAGCAGGCTGCCCACATGGCGCTGGGCAATACCACTGATGTCCTGGAGAACCGGGCTGATAAACGTATAGGCGGCGAAATGCCCAACGACAACAAAGCCGGTGGTCAGCACCGCCACACGCACCCCTTGGCTGCCGAACTGCTCGGCCAGCACGGCCAGTCGCACGGGCTCTCTGGGCGGCAGCGGCGGCAGCCAGACCCAAAGCGCGGCCGCCGTCAGCAGGCTCAGGCCGCCAAGCGTCGCAAAGGCGACCCGCCAACTGCTGAAGTCACCCAGCAACGTGCCCAACGGCACGCCCAGCACCGACGCGGCGGCGACGCCGCCAAAGATGATGGTCATCGCCTTGGAGACCTGACCCGCCGGCACCAGGCGCGGCGCGATACTGCCGGCGACCGCCCAGAACCCGCCGATGCTGACGCCTACCAGCACACGGGATGCCAGCAGCAACACGAAGCTGCTGGCCAGCGCCGTCAGCACACTGCCGACCACCATGACGGCCATCAACAGCGTCAGCATCACTCGCCGGTCCAGCCGCCCCACGGCTACGGGCAGCAGCGGCGCCGAAAAGGCCGCCACGACGCCCGGCACGGTGACCATCAAACCCGCCATCCCGGGGGTCACACCCATGCTCGAGGCCACTTGGGACAGCAGGCCAATCGGCAATTGCTCGGCGGTCACAAGCAGAAAGATGCCCATCATCACCGCCACCACGGCCCGCCAGCGTGGCGTTTCCACCTGCTCCATTACGATTGCTCCCTGCTGAAACGACGCCGCCCCCGACGCCATGGGCGACGAGGGCGGTGTCAGACACCGAAAGGGCGAGTTAGATCGTCGCTTCGGTTTCCGCTTCCTGCGCTTCGAACGCCGCTTTCTCTTCTTCGGTGATTTCTTTCATCGACAGCTTCACGCGATTGCGATTGTCGATATCCAGCACCTTGACGATGACATCGTCGCCTTCATTCAGGAAGTCGCGCACGTTGTTCACCCGCTCCTGGATAATCTGCGAGATATGCACCAGGCCATCGGTGCCGGGCATGATGTTCACAAAGGCACCGAAGTCGGCAATGCGTACCACCTTGCCTTTATACAGCTTGCCGATTTCCGCTTCGGCGGTAATCGCCAGCACGGTATCGATGGCTTTTTTCGCGGCCGCCTTGTCTTCGGCATAAATCCGCACGGTGCCGTCATCGTCCAGGTCGATGGACGCGCCGGTGTCTTCGCAGATTTTACGAATGGTGGCGCCGCCTTTACCGATCACGTCACGGATCTTGTCCGGGTCGATCTTGATGGTCGCCATGGACGGGGCGTTATCCGATACTTCGGTACGGCTCTGGGCAATCACGGCATTCATCTGCTCGAGGATGCCAAGACGTGCAGCATGGGCCTGCTGCAGCGCCTTTTCCATGATCTCTTCGTTGATGCCTTCGATCTTGATGTCCATCTGCAGGGCGGTCACGCCCTCTTCAGAACCGGCAACCTTGAAGTCCATATCGCCCAGGTGATCTTCATCGCCCAGGATATCGGTCAATACGGCGTAGCCGTCCGCATCCTTGACCAGCCCCATGGCAATACCGGCTACCGGGGCTTTCAGGGGCACACCGGCGTCCATCAGCGCGAGGGAGGAACCGCACACCGACGCCATCGAGCTCGAACCATTGGATTCGGTAATTTCCGACACCACGCGAATGGTATAGGGGAAGGCATCTTCCGCGGGCAGCATGGCCTGCACACCCCGGCGAGCCAGGCGGCCATGGCCGATTTCACGGCGCTTCGGACCACCAAAGAAGCCCGCTTCACCTACGCAGTACGGAGGGAAGTTGTAGTGCAGCATGAAGCGGTCTTTGCGTTCGCCTTCCAGCGATTCGATAAGCTGCGAATCGCGCAGCGTTCCCAGGGTGGCAATCGCGATCGCCTGGGTCTCGCCGCGGGTGAAGACGGCCGAGCCGTGAGTTTTCGGCAGGGTGCCCACTTCAATGTCCAGCGGACGCACGGTGGCATTGTCGCGGCCATCGATGCGCGGCTCGCCCTTGATGACCCGCGAGCGCACGACGCGCTTCTCGAGACCGGCAAACGCGGATTTGACGTCATCCTTGGCAAACTTGCCGTCAGCATCTTCGTCTTCAGCAGCAGCCAGCTGCGCAACCGCGTCGTCTTTCAGTGCAGAGAGCGCATCCTGACGGGCCATTTTATCGGTAATGCGATAGGCTTCGCCGACCTTGGCTTCGAAGGCGTCGGCCATGGCGGTTTTCAGCGCCACGTTTTCTTCGGGCGGCTGCCAGTCCCAACGCGGCTTACCGGCTTCAGCGACCAGTTCGTTGATCGCACTGATGGCGACCTGCATTTCCTGGTGGCCAAACAACACGGCGCCAAGCATCTCGTCCTCGAGCAGTTCCTGGGCTTCCGACTCCACCATCAGCACGGCTTTATCGGTACCGGCCACGACCATGTCCAGTTCCGAGCTCTTCAGTTCTTCGACGGTCGGATTCAGGAAGTAGCCCTGCTCTTCGTTAAAGCCCACCCGGGCACAGCCAATCGGTCCGCTGAAGGGGACGCCCGAAATGGACAGCGCCGCCGAGGTGCCCAGCATCGCCGCCACATCCGGGTCGTGATTGCGATCGGTGGACAGAACGGTACAGATGACCTGCACTTCGTTCATGAAGCCCTTGGGAAACAGCGGGCGGATCGGACGGTCGATCAAACGCGAGGTGAGCGTCTCTTTCTCGGTGGGACGGCCTTCACGCTTGAAGAAGCCGCCAGGAATCTTGCCGACCGCGTAGGTTTTCTCCTGGTAGTGCACCGAGAGCGGGAAAAAGGGTTGATTGGGGTTGGCTTCTTTCCTGGCCACGACGGTACACAGGACAACGGTATCATCCATGGTCACCATAACGGCGCCGGTGGCCTGGCGAGCAATGCGCCCAGTTTCTAGCGTGACGGTGCTGCGACCGTATTGGAACGTTTTCTTGACCGGATTCACGGCGGCTTCCTTTAACATTAATTGCTACTTGTCTTTTCGTTTGGTCGTTTTGACTCGCCACTATTCTAGGCGTTGCCGCGCGATAGGGCTACCAGTAACAAAAAAACGGGCAGCTCGCATGGAGCTGCCCGTTTCTAGACCTTCGCCAGCAATAACTTAGCGGCGGATACCCAAGCTCTGAATCAGAGACTGATAGCGTTCGAAATCTTTACGCTTCAGGTAATCCAGCAGCTTACGACGCTGGTTTACCATGCGGATCAGACCACGACGCGAGTGGTGATCCTGCTTGTTGGTCTTGAAGTGGCTCTGCAGGCCGTTGATGTTGGCGCTCAGCAGGGCTACCTGTACTTCAGGTGAACCGGTGTCGTTCTCGCCGCGGCCGTATTCGTTGACGATTTCGGCCTTCTTTTCAGCGGTTAATGCCATCTGTCTCTCCAGTAAGCAATATGCCTAACAATGAATGGGTGAGACCACGCATATTTGCAGTCTCAAGTCGCTATTTTCGCGTAAATCGCAGCATCCATGCAACGTATTACGAGATGGCGACCGTACTTAACAGTCGCTTGGGCGCCACTTCCTGGGCCCCTTTCACCACGCCGAGCCCAATGAACGCCTCGGCGTAATAAAGCCTTGCCAGTGCCTCGGGCGGCAGTGCGTCACCGATGGCCAGGCGGGCCGACTGACCGTGGGCCAGCCGTCCATAGCCCGACTCATCCACCACAAGCGACGGCAGATGATCGACCAGCACATCGACCGGCATCAGCTCGGCTTCGCGCGCAGTTTGGTCTGCCAGCGCTTCAAGGGCTTCCAGCGTCCACATGGCATCGCCATCAAAAGGACCTGTCTTGAGCCTTCTCAGCTGACTGATGTGACCACCACAGCCCAACGCCTTGCCGATATCTTCGGCCAGGGTGCGGATATAAGTGCCTTTGCTGCAGCTGACTTCCAGCTCGAAGGCGGTGCCTTCAAATGACAGCAGGCGGGCATCATACACGCTTACCCGGCGGGCTGCACGCTCAACCTGCTTGCCTTCGCGGGCCAGCTCGTAGAGTTTTTTACCCTGGTGCTTGAGCGCCGAGTACATCGGAGGCACCTGATCAATCTCGCCTCGAAAGCGAGTGAGCACCGTTTCGATGTCCTGTGCCGCCAGCTCGGGGACATCGTGGCGTTCGATCGCCGTGCCTTCTGCATCGCCGGTATCGGTGATCACGCCCAGCTCGACCCGGGTGCGATAGACCTTGTCGGCTTCCAGCAGGTGCGCGGAGAACTTGGTCGCCTCGCCCAGGCAGATCGGCAGCAGGCCGGTGGCCATCGGATCCAGCGTGCCGGTGTGCCCCGCTTTTTGCGCGTCGAACAGACGCCGCACCCGCTGCAAGGCATGGTTGCTGGACAGACCTTTCGGCTTGTCCAGTAGCACAATGCCGTTAACCGGCAGACCACGACGGCGACGCGCCATTAGCGGGTCTCCTCACCCGGCTCGTCAACGCCCTCATCGTCCTGAGATTGGCGAGCGCGGTCGGTCGACACCGCTTCCTCGATCAACGAAGAAAGCTGCTGACCGCGGACGACGCTTTCGTCGAAATGAAAGCGCAGCTCCGGCACGTGACGCAGTTTGATGCGCTTGGCAATCTGGCTGCGCAGAAAACCTGCTGCCCGCTTCAGCACCTGCAGGTTTTCCTTGATACGCTCGGGGTCTTGCTCACCCAGCAGGGTGACGTAGATATCGGCGTAACCAAGGTCACGGCTGACGGTGGCCCCGCTGACCGTGACCATGCCCAGGCGCGGGTCTTTCACTTCGCGCTGGATCAGTACCGCCAGCTCCTTCTGGAGCTGGTCGGCTACTCGGTCGGTACGCTTGAATTCGCGCATGATTGCTCCTCGCGGCCTTAGAGGCTGCGCTCGACCTTCACTTGGTCAAAGACTTCGATCTTGTCGCCGACCTGAACATCGTTGTAGTTCTTCACGCCGATGCCACACTCGACGCCGCTACGTACTTCCTGAACGTCGTCCTTATAGCGGCGTAGCGATTCGAGCTCGCCTTCGTAGATCACCACGTCATCGCGCAGCACGCGAATCTTCTTGTTCCGGTGCACGGTGCCTTCGACCACCATACAGCCGGCGATCGCGCCGATCTTCGGCGCGCGGAAGACATCGCGTACTTCGGCAATACCGACGATTTCTTCTTTCCACTCGGGCGCAAGCATACCGCTCATCGCCTGCTTGACCTCGTCGATCAGCTGGTAGATGACGCTGTAGTAGCGCAGATCCAGGCCTTCACGTTCGATGATTTCGCGGGCGGCAGCATCGGCACGCACGTTGAAGCCGACCACGATGGCTTCGGAGGCGAGCGCCAGGTTGGCATCGGTACCGGTGATACCGCCCACACCCGAGGACACAACCGCCACTTCGACTTCGTCGGTGGAGAGCTCTTCCAACGCACCCTTGATGGCTTCCAGCGAGCCCTGGACGTCGACTTTCAAGACGATGTTGACCTTGGCCACTTCGTCTTGGCCCATCTGGCTGAACATGTTCTCCAGTTTGGCCTTTTGCTGACGCGCCAGGCGTACTTCGCGGTACTTGCCTTGACGGAAGTTGGCCACTTCGCGGGCTTTCTTCTCGTCGGCCACCACCATGAAGTCGTCACCGGCGTCCGGCGTACCGTCCAGGCCCTGGATTTCGACCGGCATGGCCGGGCCCACCTCGTCCACTTGCTTGGCAAGTTCGTTGGTTAGCGCCCGCACGCGACCGTAGTGCAGCCCGGCCAGGACGATATCGCCTTTCTTGAGCGTACCGTTCTGAACCAGCACGGTCGCCACGGGGCCACGGCCTTTATCCAGGCGCGACTCAACCACGACACCTTTACCCGGTGCTTCAGGCACGGCTTTAAGCTCGAGCACTTCAGAGACCAGCTGGATCGCTTCCAGCAGCTCCTCAATGCCATCACCGCTCTTGGCAGACACGTGGACGAACTGAGTATCGCCGCCCCACTCTTCCGAGATCACGCCGTGCTGCGAGAGCTCGTTACGAATGCGGTCGAAGTCAGCCCCCTCTTTGTCGATCTTGTTGACCGCCACTACCATCGGCACGCCCGCCGCTTTGGAGTGCTCGATCGCCTCGACCGTCTGGGGCATCACACCGTCATCCGCCGCCACGACCAGAATGACAACGTCGGTCGCCTGGGCACCGCGGGCACGCATGGCGGTAAACGCCGCGTGGCCTGGCGTATCCAGGAACGTCACGCCGCCATGCTCGTCTTCCACATGGTAGGCACCGATATGCTGGGTAATCCCCCCCGCTTCGCCGGTTGCCACCTTGGCCTTGCGGATATAGTCGAGAAGCGACGTCTTACCGTGGTCGACGTGGCCCATGACGGTCACGACCGGTGAACGGGTGATTTCGTCGCCTTCGTAGGAGATGCCCTCGAGCATTTCCGTTTCCAGGGCGTCATCTTTCACCAGCTTGACCTTGTGACCCATCTCTTCCACCACGATCGCTGCAGTATCCTGATCGATGGTCTGGTTGATAGTCACCGCCGCGCCCATGTTGAACATGGCCTTGATGACTTCGTTGGCCTTGATCGACATCTTGTCGGCCAGATCCGCCACGCTGATCGACTCAGGAATCGAGACTTCGCGAACGATCGGCTGGGTCGGCTTCTGGAAGCCATGCTTGCCATTGCCAGCGCCGGCACCACCGCGACGGCCGCCGCGACGCTCGGCACGCTTGGCTTTCTTGCCGCCGCCGCGCTTGCGCTCTTCGCGATCGCCACGCTCCTCTTCGTCACGACGACCTTTATTTTTTGCCGCTGCTTTCTTGGGTGGCGCCGTACGACGATCGGAGCGGCCTTCTTTCGGCGGCGCTGGCGGCATATCGTCATTGGACGGCGCTTCTTCGATCTGCAGCTCCGGCACGTCCACGTCGGCGGCTTTCGGCGCCGCCTGTGCAGCTTGCTCCGAGGCTTTTTCAGCCTCTTTGCGAGCGGCCTCTTCGGCGGCCTTGGCTTTTTCCGCTGCGGCCTTTTCTTCTGCTTCACGGGCTTCGCGCGCCTTGGTTTCGGCTTCGGCTTCCGCCATATCGCCTACCAGCTGGCGCGGCCCCGAATGCTGGGGTTCCGGCGCCTTGGGCTTATCCTCTTCTTCAGACCGCTTGACGTAGGTTTTCTTCTTGCGAACCTGAACCTCAATGGTCTTGCCGCGCTCCCCGGTCTTGATCCGGCTGCGCGTCTTGCGCGTCAAGGTAATACGGCTTTTGCCCGTATCGCTTTCATCGCCACCGTGACTCTTCTTCAGAAAGTTAAGCAGCGTGCGCTTATCTTCTTCGGAAACGGCATCGTTTTCAGAGGCATGCTGCAAACCGGCTTCTTTCATCTGTTCTAGCAGGCGGGGCACATCGCGGCCCACCTTTACTGCGAAATCTTTAACTGTCATATCTGACATATTGACCCTCCTCAGCCCGTGACCTGTTTACTGTGTGTTCGAATCCGACGCGTCATCGTCTTCAAACCAGGGCGCACGGGCAGTCATGATCAATGCCGCTGCGCGCGCTTCGTCCAACTCCTCGATATCGACCAGATCGTCGACAGACTGCTCGGCGAGATCTTCCATGGTGACAATGCCGCGGCTGGCGAGGATGAAGGCCAGATGGCGCTCCATTCCGTCCATCGCCAGCAGGTCATCTGCCGGCTGGGCACCGTCCAGCGCTTCTTCCGAGGCAATGGCCATCGTCAGTAGCTCGTCTTTCGCCCGTGCACGTAACGCTTCCACTAGCTCCTCGTCGAACTCTTCGATTTCGAGCATTTCTTCCAGCGGCACGTAGGCAACTTCTTCCAGGGTGGTGAACCCTTCTTCCACCAACAGGCGGGCAACATCGTCATCGACCTGAAGATGGTGCACGAAGGAATCCACCAGACTATCGATTTCCTGATCGCGCTTGGCGTCCGCTTCGTCTTCGGTCATGACGTTGATTCGCCAGCCGGTCAGCTCAGAGGCCAAGCGTACGTTCTGGCCGCTACGGCCAATCGCCTGCGCCAGGTTGTCTTGAGCAACGGCAACGTCCATGGCGTGAGCATCCTCGTCGACAAGGATAGACGCCACGTCGGCCGGCGCCATGGCATTGATCACCAGCTGCGCTGGGTTGTCGTCCCACAGGACGATATCGACCCGCTCGTTTTGCAGCTCCGTCGAGACGGCCTGCACGCGCGAGCCGCGCATGCCGACGCAGGCACCCACCGGGTCGATGCGACGGTCGTTGGTTTTCACGGCTATTTTAGCCCGCGAACCGGGATCCCGGGCGGCTCCCTTGATTTCGATCAGCTGCTCGGCGATTTCCGGCACTTCAATCTTGAAGAGCTCGATAATCAGCTCGGGGCAGGTCCGCGACAGCTGTAGCTGCGCACCGCGCGCGTCGGGGTCGACTTTGACCAGCAGCGCGCGAACGCGCTCGTTCATGCGGTAGCGCTCGCCGTGAATCATTTCGTTGCGCGGCAAGAAAGCTTCGGCGTTGTCGCCCAGATCAATGATCAAACCGTCGCGCGTGGTTTTCTTGACGATGCCTGCAACCAGTTCGCCTTCGCGGTCGGCGTATTGACGCACCACTTCGGCGCGTTCAGCTTCGCGAACTTTCTGGACGATGACCTGCTTGGCCGTTTGCGCAGCGATCCGCCCGAACACGGCATTCTCGATTTTCTGCTCGACCACATCGCCCAGCTTGAGCGGCGGATCACGCTGCTCGGCAATGGTTTCCTTGATTTCGTAATCCGGCGTTTCGAATTCGTCGTCTTCAACCACCGTCCAATAGCGGAACGTTTCGTAATCACCCGTGCGACGGTCAATATGCACCCGCACGTTGGCTTCTTCGTTATCAAACCGTTTGCGTGACGCGCTCGCAAGAGCAGCTTCCACCGCTTCGAAAATAATGTCGCGGGGAACACCTTTTTCGTTAGAGATCGCGTCAACGACCATTAAAATTTCTTTACTCATGCGTTTGCCTCGCCAGAAAACCTGTCCTTATGTGCATCGTGCCAGCTGCCTGCCGGCCACCACGCCACCCGGTTAATCGTCGAACTGCGGTACGATGTGCGCAGAATCAATGCCTTCGACAGGAAAGCAATATTCTTCGCCGTCTATCTGCAGCAGTATTTCGTCGCCTTCGACGCCTGCCAGCAGTCCCTGAAACTTGCGCCGCCCGTCAAAAGGAGCGCGCAGCTTGAGGGCGACATGATGTCCTTGAAAACGGGAAAAATGATCCAGGGTATAGAGCGGGCGCGCCATGCCCGGCGAGGAAACTTCCAGGCGATACTCACCTGGAATGGGATCCTCAACGTCCAGAATCGCACTGACTTGGCGGCTGATATCGGCGCAGTCTTCAACATTCACACCGCTGTCACGCTCAATATAAATCACCAGGCGCGAGTGCTTACCCTGTGAAAGATGGTCGATGCCCCATAGTTCAAAGCCCATGGCAGCGACAACAGGTTCGATCAGCGCGTGCAGCGCCGCATGTTTTGTGGCCACAGACAGTGCTCCTATAGCCGTTGCATCAGGCACCTGGCCAGGAGACATATGAAAAGCTAGGTGGCTGATTGGCGTTACCCGGAAATGTGTCTCCGGCTAGCCGATGGGCGTCCGCCCTTGAGACACGCTTGTTAACGAAAAGCTGCTAACAAAAAGCCCCTTCACAGGAAGGGGCTTTTTGAAAGAAACCTGTTACACCAACATGGCGGCAAGCAACGGGAAAACCCTTAATGGTGGCGTCACCTCTTGTTTCATGAAACGCTCACACATACGTGCTTATCGCCAGAAAGTGGTAGCGGGGACCGGATTTGAACCGATGACCTTCGGGTTATGAGCCCGACGAGCTACCAGACTGCTCCACCCCGCATCAATCTAGGTGGCAGATAATAGACGCTTGAACATCGTTCGTCAAGCTGACTTTTATCGTAACCAGCGCACTCACTGTCTCTGGCATCGCCTGCGTCATTCTTGCCTGACGGTAGCGATAAAACAGCTTCTTCACGCTTAGTGCATACTGCTCTGGAGAACTGGCGAACCAGTACATCAGATGGTGCCGAAGGCGGGACTTGAACCCGCACGACCGTAAGGTCACTACCCCCTCAAGATAGCGTGTCTACCAATTCCACCACTTCGGCATCGGGGGAGGCTCGAGAAAGCGAAATCAAGCAGTTACTCGCCGCTTTCCTCTAGCACTGGCGCAGCATTATCCGCACTTTCGCTGCCCTCGTCAAGCATTGGTGCATTTTGCTGCTGCTCAATGAGATTGGCATCGGGAATACCGGCTTCCGGCGCCTGGCCTGCCTGGGTCGCAAAGTACGCCAGCGCCATCGAGGTGACGAAAAAGCCTGCGGCCAGAAGCGCCGTGAAACGGGCCAGAAAGTTACCGCTGCCGCGTGACCCAAATACCGTTTGCGACGCACCGCCGCCAAAGGCCGCGCCCGCTTCGGCACCTTTCCCCTGCTGAAGCAGGATGAGCACAACCAGGGCGATCGCAATCACCACATGAACCATAAGAATTGCAACTTGCATGGCGTTATCCTGCTGACTGACAAATGGCATAAAAATCGTCGGTTTTGAGCGAAGCACCGCCCACCAAACCGCCGTCGATGTCCGGCTGCGCTAGAAGCTCAGCCGCGTTGTTTGCATTCATGCTGCCGCCGTAAAGCAACCTGAGCTGCTCGGCAAGCGAGGTATCGAAGGACGCCTGATAGGCGCGAATGCCTGCCATGACGTCCTGAGCCTGCTCGGGCGTGGCGGTACGCCCCGTCCCGATGGCCCATACCGGCTCGTAGGCGATAATCACCTCGCAGCGCTGTGCGGCTTCCAGGCGCGCCATGACATGCCCCACCTGGCGCAGCACCACGTCCATGGTATGGCCCGCGTCACGCTCTTCCAGGGTCTCCCCCACGCACAGGATGGGTGACATTCCGACCTCAAGCGCAGCCATCAGGCGTTCAAACACCTGCTCGTCGGTCTCCCGATACAGCTGCCGCCGCTCTGAGTGACCGACGAGGGCGTAGGCCACGTCAAACTCCTTGAGCATGCGGCCGCTTACCTCGCCGGTGTGCGCCCCGGAGTGCAGCGGATTGAGCGTCTGCGCACCGAGCCGTAGCGGGGTGTTGCTGAAGGCATGCCGCGCCGCATCCAGGTAGGGAAACGGCGGAATCACGACCATATCAACGTCCGCCGGCAGCTTTGCGTCGGCGAATACCTTACCGAACGCTTCAACCAGTGCCGCCGAACCGTTCATCTTCCAGTTGCCGGCGATTAAGGGCCTACGCATGGACTCTCCTCACTCAAGGTGGAGCGAAATGGTATAGGAGCGGACTTGTCAAGACAACCGCTGTTATCTGCCCGCCCGGGCTATTAAAGCAGCGCCCTGACCTGTTCGGCCAGTCGACCTGCCAGCTGATCCACGTCAAGATGCGCACGACCTTCGACCATCACGCGGATCAACGGTTCGGTGCCCGACGCCCTGAGCAGGACACGCCCCTCGTCGCCCAGCTCGCGCTCGAGCGCGGTGATCGCCTGCTGAAGCGGCTCGGAGGCCATCACCTCTTTGGCATCGGTACCGGGGGGCAACCTGACATTGACCAGCGACTGCGGAACCTTCTCAAGCCCCCTCAGCAGGGCAGGCAGCGACTGCTGCTCGCGCATCATCAGGGCGAGCACCTGCAGCGCTGACACGATGCCGTCGCCGGTGGTCTGCACATGGCTGCACACAATATGCCCCGAGGATTCGCCGCCCAGCTCCCACTGGTTGGCCGCCATGCGCTCCATCACATAACGGTCACCGACCTTGGCACGCTCGAACGGGATACCCATCTTTTCCAGCGCCATGGCGAGGCCGAAATTGCTCATCAGCGTACCCACCACGCCGCCTTGCAGTTGGCCCCGCGCGCGGCGATCCCGGGCAATCAGATACAGGATGTCATCCCCGTCCACTTCGCGACCGTCCGAATCGACCAGCAGCACCCGGTCACCGTCGCCGTCAAACGCAATCCCCAGATCAGCGCCCTGCTGGATCACCGCGGCGCGCAGCGCCGCGGGGTGCGTCGAGCCCACCTGCTGATTGATATTCAGACCATCAGGCGAGCCACCGATCACGCTCACCTCGGCGCCAAGCTCGCGGAAAACGCTGGGGGCAATGTGGTAGGTGGCGCCGTGGGCGCAGTCGAGCACAATGGTCAAGCCATGCAGGCTGAGGCGGTCGGGCAGGGTCGACTTGCAGAATTCGATATAGCGACCGGCCGCATCATCAATCCGCGTGGCCTTGCCCAACTGAGAAGCATCCGCCGTGGTCAGCGGAGCCTCGAGCATGACTTCGATACGGTCTTCGATGTCATCGGCCAGCTTCTTGCCTTCGGCCGAGAAAAATTTGATGCCGTTGTCTTCAAAGGGGTTGTGCGAGGCTGAAATCACGATGCCCGCATCGGCGCGAAAGGTACGCGTGAGATAGGCGATCCCTGGCGTGGGCATCGGCCCAAGCAATGCCACATCAACCCCTGCCGCCGAGAGCCCCGACTCCAGGGCCGACTCGAACATGTACCCCGAGATACGCGTATCCTTGCCGATCAATACCCGCGTGCGGCCTTTTTCGCGACGCAGCACCTGACCTGCGGCCCAGCCCAGCTTGAGCATGAAATCGGCGGTGATCGGCGACTGACCGACCGTTCCACGAATACCGTCGGTGCCGAAGTAACGTCTGCTCATGCGCGGTTTTCCTCATGTAAAGGGGGCTCGCAGCCTTCCTGGAGCACTGCCCAGGCCATGTTGACGGCGTCTACCGTAGGCCCTACATCATGCACGCGCACGATGCCGGCGCCGCGCTCAACCGCCATGGCCGCCAGCGCCAGGCCACCGGGAAGCCGCTCGTCAACGGCGCGCCCCAAGACTTTACCGATCATGCTCTTGCGCGACATCCCGACCAGCACCGGCAGGGAAAGCGTCTGGAGCGCGGCCATCTGATTCAGTAAGCGCAGGTTATGCTCGACGGTCTTGCCAAACCCAAAGCCGGGATCCACCAGCAGTCGATGGCGGCGCAGCCCCGCGGCTTCACACTCGGCAATACGCGCCGTCAAATACTCGATCACTGCCTCCTCGATCGGCTGCTCGTAGGCAGGCGCCTGCTGCATGTGCTGGGGCTCGCCCTGGCGATGCATCAGACTCACCGGCAGACCGCTTCCCGCAGCGGCGGCAAGAGCCCCCTCCCGCTCGAGAGAGCGCACGTCATTGATCATGCCCGCCCCCAGAGTACTTGCTTCGCGCATCACCGCCGGGCAGCTGGTGTCCACCGAGACCAGGGCGTCGAGCTCGCGCACCAGACCTTCAATGACCGGGGCGACACGGTCGAGCTCTTCCTGCTCGGCCACCGGCGACGCCCCGGGGCGCGTCGATTCACCGCCGACATCGATGATGGAGGCACCTTCGGCGACCATCTGCTCCGCACGCCGCAGCGCATCGTCCACGGCCACATGCTGACCGCCATCCGAAAAGGAGTCAGGGGTTACGTTCAAGACCCCCATGACGCGGGGAAAGGAGAGGTCGAGCAAGTGCCGCCCGCAGCGAAGCTGCGAAGACGTCGGGGTCACCGGTGCCGAAGGAGTAGGACGTGCCGTAGAAGTCATGCTGCCGCCTGGTCGAAAAAACGTATCGCTATTGTAGCCACACAGCATAACAAAAAGGCGTCCCTTTTGGGGACGCCTTCTCAATAGCCGAATGGCCGGATGCTGCGTTATGAGCCAGCAGGCCCGCCCAGCGGATCCGAAGGCCGACGGCGCGGCTCTTCATCGTCTGCATCGCCGTCGTCACCTGACGCGTCGCTGCTGCGGTTATCGCTGGACGAGGCGGTGGACTGATCGTCACCCACAGGGGTTCCGCCACCCGAAGAGTCGCCATCGTTCCAGCCTTCCGGCGGACGCGGATCACGGCCATCCATGATGTCCTTGAGCTGGTCGGCATCGATGGTCTCATACTTCATCAATGCTTCCGCCATGGCATCCAACTTGTCGCGGTTGTCGGTCAGGATCTGACGCGCCTGTTCGTAGCAATCATCAATGATCTTGCGCACTTCTTTATCGAGGCGCGTGGTGGTTTCGCCCGACTTCATCTTCGAGCCGCCCTGACCCGGACCGCCGAGGAACTGATGAGACTCGTCCTCGTCGTACATGATCGGCCCCATTTCGTCCGAGAGCCCCCACTTGGCGACCATATTGTGGGCCAGCTCGGTAGCACGCTTGATATCGTTGGATGCACCCGTGGTCACACCGTTCGCACCGAGCGTCATCTCCTCGGCGATACGGCCGCCGAACAGCGAACAGATCTGGCTGAGAATCTGCTGGCGAGACAGGCTATAGCGGTCTTCTTCCGGCAGGAACATGGTGACACCCAGCGCGCGGCCACGCGGAATGATCGTTACCTTGTAGACTGGATCGTGATCCGGTGCGACCAGGCCGATAATGGCGTGGCCCGACTCATGATAAGCCGTATTCAGCTTTTCCTTGTCGGTCATGACCATGGATTTGCGCTCGGCACCCATCATGATCTTGTCCTTGGCCAGATCCAGCTCTTCCATGCTGACCAACCGCTTGTTACGGCGAGCGGCGAACAGGGCAGCCTCATTGACCAGGTTAGCCAGATCGGCGCCGGAGAAGCCCGGTGTACCGCGGGCAATGATCTGCGGTTTCACGTCGTCACCCAGCGGCACCTTGCGCAGATGGACGCCCAGAATATGCTCGCGGCCACGAATGTCTGGCAGGCCAACCGTAACCTGGCGGTCGAAACGGCCGGGACGCAGCAGTGCCGGGTCGAGCACGTCAGGACGGTTGGTCGCGGCAATCACGATGACGCCTTCATTGGCCTCGAAACCATCCATCTCGACCAGCAGCTGGTTGAGCGTCTGCTCGCGCTCGTCGTTACCGCCACCCATGCCGGCGCCCCGCGAACGGCCCACGGCGTCGATCTCGTCGATAAAGATGATACACGGCGCCTGCTTCTTGGCCTGCTCGAACATGTCGCGAACGCGCGAGGCGCCCACGCCGACGAACATCTCGACGAAGTCCGAACCGGAAATCGAGAAAAACGGCACCTTGGCTTCACCCGCAATGGACTTGGCCAACAGCGTCTTACCGGTACCCGGCGGGCCCACCATCAATACGCCACGGGGAATAGTGCCGCCCAGACGCTGGAATTTGGTGGGGTCACGCAGGAAGTCGACCAGTTCCTCGACTTCCTCTTTGGCTTCGTCGCAGCCCGCGACATCCGCAAAGGTGGTCTTGATCTGATCCTGCGAGAGCAGCTTGGCCTTGGACTTGCCAAAGCTCATCGGGCCGCCCTTGCCACCGCCGGCACCGCCCTGCATCTGGCGCATGAAGAACATGAAGATGGCCAGGATCAGCAGAATCGGGAAGCTGGCGATCAGCAGGCGTGTCCAGATACTTTGCTGCTCCGGCTCCTTGCCGATAACCGTCACGTCATTGCTCAGCAGATCGTCCATCAGCTTGGGGTCTTCTGCCGCCGGACGAATCGTCTGGAACTGTGACCCGTCCGAACGCTCACCGGTGATGGTATAGCCATCAATGGTGACGCTGCGTACCTGCTGTTCCTGCACCTGCTCGACGAACTGGGTGTAGTTCATCGTCTGAGGCGCGCTTTCAGTACTGAAATTATTGAACACTGTCAGTAGCACGGCCGCGATGACCAACCACAGAATCAGGTTCTTTGCCATATCATTCAAGGGGCTACCCTCATTACAAGAATCTGTCAGTTAAACCCTGATAGTGAGACCTTACATCAGCCTCAAGCGTTCAACCATTGCCAAGACGCCTAATGTCTTGGGCCATCTGTGCCACGCTCGCCTATTGGCCCAATGTGACACACTTTGCAACTGTCTGTCTGGCTATCGCGGTGATAAATCCTGGCGATAAGCCGGCGGGCGGTCACGAACCCCGAAACCCCTCCGCCAGTAGATACACTTCCCGTGAACGTGCACGGGAAGCACCGGGCTTGCGCGTTACCACCCGCTTGAAACTGTTACGCAGCTCTTTCAGGTAGCTGTCGAACCCTTCCCCCTGAAATACCTTTACCAGCAAATTGCCGCCCGGCGACAGTGTTTCCCGGGCAAGCTCGAGGGCCAGTTCCACCAGATACATGGCTTGCGGCTGGTCAATCGCCGCCATGCCACTCATATTGGGGGCCATGTCCGACATCACAAGGTCGACCGGGCGATTTTCGAGACGCTCGAGGATGGCGTTCAGCACCGTTTCTTCGGTGAAATCCCCCTGGATGAACGTCACATCCGCAAGGCTGTCCATCTCCAGGATATCGGACGCAATCACCCGGCCCTGCGACCCCACTTTCTCAGCGGCAATCTGGCTCCAGCCACCCGGTGCAGCGCCCAGGTCAATGATCGTCATGCCGGGGCGCAGCAGCTTGTCTTTTTCATCGATTTCCAGCAGCTTGTAGCTCGCCCGAGAGCGATAACCATCCTGCCAGCTCTGCTTGACGTACTGATCGTCAAAATGCTCTTTCATCCAGCTTGCGCTGGTTTTACTTGATGGCCGTTTTCGGCCCGGAGGCGTTTGCTGCATACAATCTGACACTGAAGGAGCGATGGGCGCTTTCACACGATGGCTTTCACTCGGTGACGTTTCACCGTAAGATGGAACGTTAAGCGCAAACTGGGATACCGCAAGATACCATGAGCTTGTCACAGGCACAAAAGAAAGCATTTCGCAGCATTGGCCACTACCTCAATCCGGTGGTCACCGTTTCCGAAAATGGCGTTTCCGACAATTTACTCGCTGAACTCGGCCGGGCACTCAACGACCACGAGCTCATCAAGGTGAAGCTCGCACTGCCCGAGCGCGATGACCGCGCCGCAATGCTTGAAGAGCTGATCAACGACAGTCAGGCGGAACTGGTGCAATCCATCGGCAAGACGGCGCTGCTCTACCGCCCGAACCCGAAGGGTAATCCCAAGCTGTCCAACATCAAGCGCTTCGAAAACCATCACGGCCGTCGCTGAGCATTTATTCAGCGACTGCGCCGGAGCGTTAAAAGCCCGCGACACCGTGTCGCGGGCTTTTTTTGGCCATGCGGGCAGTGAAAGGCGGATCCCCGCCTTTCGCTCGCTTACAGGTGCTCGACGCTCTCGATTTCGTACTCGACGTCGCCGCCCGGCGTCTTGACGCCGACCACGTCACCTTCTTCCTTGCCGATCAGCGCGCGGGCAATGGGCGACGTGACGGAAATACGCCCCGACTTGATGTCAGCCTCATCTTCGCCAACGATGCGATAAGTCACCCGCGCGTCGGTATCCAGATTGAGCAGTGACACGGTCACGCCAAAGATCACCTTGCCGGTCTTGGGCAGCTTGGTGACATCGATCACCTGGGCACCCGAGAGCTTGCTTTCGATCTCCTGGATACGCCCTTCGATAAACCCTTGCTGCTCACGCGCGGCATGATATTCGGCATTTTCCTTAAGGTCGCCGTGCTCACGTGCTTCGGCGATAGCCGCAATCACTTCGGGGCGCGCTTCGCCCTTGAGCTGATTCAGTTCATCGCGAAGACTTTTTTCGCCCGCTACCGTCATCGGGACCTTATTCATTGACTTGCTCCTGCATGCAGATCCTGAAGGCGCCGCACCGTAATCTCCCTACCGTACTCAAGCGCCATGCAAACAGCATTAGCGCCCGCCAAGGTGGTCGCATAGGGCACCTTGCGCGCGAGAGCAGTACGGCGAATGACCGAGGAGTCATTGATGGCCTGACGACCCTCGGTGGTGTTCACAATGTAGGCGATTTCGTCGTTCTTGAGCAGATCGACGATATGGGGACGACCTTCGTAGACTTTATTGACGTGCTCCACTGCCAGGCCAGCCGCTTCGAGAGCCGCTGCCGTGCCACGCGTCGCACAAAGAGTAAAGCCTAATGTTAGCAGAGAACGGGCCACTTCGATAATCCCCTGCTTGTCCGGTTCACGTACCGACAGAAATGCCTTGCGCTCGCCGGTCAAGGCAGGGATCGCCTCGCCCGCGCCCAGCTGCGCCTTGAAGAACGCCTCGGCAAAGGTGTCGCCCGAGCCCATCACTTCGCCGGTGGACTTCATTTCCGGCGACAGGATCGGGTCCACGCCCTGGAACTTGTTGAACGGGAACACCGCCTCCTTGACGCTATAAAAATGCGGCACGATTTCATGATCGAAGCCCTGCTCAGCAAGGGTTTGACCGGCCATGCAGCGCGCCGCGACCTGGGCCAGCGAGGTACCAATGCACTTGGAGACAAACGGCACGGTACGCGATGCACGCGGATTGACCTCGATCACGTAGATCTCGCCGTCCTGCCAGGCAAGCTGGACGTTCATCAGGCCCTTGACGCCCAGCTCCACGGCCATCTTCTTGACCTGATTGCGCATCTCATCCTGGACGTCGGCGGGCAGCGAGTAAGGCGGCAGCGAACAGGCCGAGTCACCAGAGTGCACGCCCGCCTGCTCGACGTGCTGCATGATGCCGCCGATGACCACCTGCCGGCCGTCGGAGACCGCGTCGATATCGATCTCCACCGCCGCGCTCAGGAAGTGATCCAGCAGCACCGGCGAATCGTTGGACACCTTCACCGCGTTGGTCATGTAGTTCTCGAGCTCGGAGGCGTCGTAGACGATCTCCATGGCCCGGCCACCCAGCACGTAGCTTGGCCGCACCACCAAGGGGTAGCCAATGGCTTCGGCCTTGGCGAAAGCATCGTCAAAGCTGCGCGCCGTGGCATTGGGCGGCTGCTTCAGGCCGAGCTTGTCGATCATCTGCTGGAAGCGCTCGCGGTCTTCGGCGCGGTCGATGGCGTCGGGGGTGGTACCGATAATCGGCACGCCCGCCGCCTCGAGCTCGCGGGCGAGCTTGAGCGGCGTCTGGCCGCCAAACTGGACGATCACGCCCGCCGGCTTTTCTTTGTCGGCGATCTCCAGCACATCTTCCAGAGTCACCGGCTCGAAGTAGAGCCGGTCGGAGGTGTCGTAGTCGGTGGAGACCGTCTCGGGATTGCAGTTGACCATGATGGTTTCATAGCCGTCGTCGTGCATTGCAAACGCCGCGTGCACACAGCAGTAATCAAACTCGATACCCTGACCGATCCGGTTGGGGCCACCGCCCAGCACCATGATCTTCTGGCGGTCGGACACCTCCGCCTCGCACTCCTCTTCGTAGGTGGAGTACATGTAAGCGGTATCCGAGGCGAACTCGGCCGCACAGGTATCCACGCGCTTGTACACCGGGCGGATGCCGGCGGCCTGGCGTGTCTTGCGGAAGTCTTTCTCCGCCACCCCCAGCACCTTGGCCAGGCGGGCGTCCGAGAAGCCTTTGCGCTTGAGCTGATACAGCTCGCGGGCGGAAAAGTCGCTCAAGGAGCGCTTAGCTATCGCGGCCTCGGTCACGATCAGGTCTTCCAGCTGGACCAGGAACCAGCGGTCGATATTGGTCAGCGTGAACACTTCCTCGACGCTCATCCCGGCACGCAGGGCATCGGCCACGTAGAAAATACGCTCGGCACCGGCGGCCTGGAGCTCGCCCTGGATAATCGCCATGTTGTCCGGCGTGAAGTCGGTGATAATCGGGTCGAGGCCGTCGTTGCCGGTTTCCATGCCGCGCAGGGCTTTTTGCAGCGACTCTTGGAAAGTCCGGCCGATCGCCATCACTTCGCCCACCGACTTCATCTGGGTGGTCAGACGGTCGTTGGCCTGGGGGAATTTCTCGAAGGTGAAACGCGGAATCTTGGTGACCACGTAGTCGATGGACGGCTCGAACGACGCGGGCGTACGGCCACCGGTAATGTCGTTCTGCAGTTCATCCAGGGTATAGCCCACCGCCAGCTTGGCGGCGATCTTGGCGATCGGGAAACCGGTGGCCTTGGAGGCCAGCGCCGACGAACGCGACACCCGCGGGTTCATCTCGATCACCACCAGGCGGCCGGTCTGGGGATCCATGCCGAACTGGACGTTGGAGCCGCCGGTTTCCACGCCGATCTCGCGCAGCACCGCGAGGCTGGCGTCACGCATGATCTGGTACTCTTTATCCGTCAGCGTTTGCGCCGGGGCCACGGTGATGGAGTCGCCGGTATGCACGCCCATGGGGTCAAAGTTTTCGATCGCGCAGACGATGATGCAGTTGTCGTTCTTATCGCGCACAACCTCCATCTCGTACTCTTTCCAGCCCAGCAGCGACTCGTCGATGAGCAGCTCGTGGTTGTTGGAGAGCTCGAAACCACGGATACAGATTTCCTCGAACTCTTCCTTGTTGTACGCCACGCCGCCGCCGGAGCCGCCCATGGTGTAGGACGGGCGAATAATCGTCGGGAAGCCAAGCTCCGCCTGGATATCCCAGGCTTCTTCCATGGTATGAGCGACTTTGGCTTTCGGGCATTCCAGGCCAATCCGCTTCATGGCCTGGTCGAACAGATCACGGTCTTCGGCCATATTGATGGCATCGGCGTTGGCGCCGATCATCTCGACGCCGTGCTTGGCCAGCACGCCATGCTTTTCCAGATCCAGCGCGCAGTTCAGCGCGGTCTGGCCGCCCATGGTGGGCAGGATGGCGTCGGGCTTTTCGGCTTCGATGATTTTCTCGACCGCCTGCCAGGTAATCGGCTCGATGTAGGTGGCATCGGCCATGGCCGGGTCGGTCATGATGGTGGCCGGGTTGGAGTTGACCAGAATAACCCGGAAGCCCTCTTCGCGGAGCGCTTTACACGCCTGGGCGCCGGAGTAGTCGAACTCGCAGGCCTGGCCGATGACAATCGGGCCAGCGCCAATAATGAGAATGCTGTTGATGTCGGTACGCTTGGGCATAACGGTTCCCGCTGAAAAAGTGACAATGAGCGAAACATTCGGCGATGCGGCAATCGGCGGCGTTAGCGGCGCGCCTGCATCATGGCGATAAAGCGATCAAATAGCGGCGCCACATCGCGCGGGCCGGGGCTGGCTTCCGGGTGCCCCTGGAAGCTGAACGCCGGTCGGTCGGTACGCTCAATGCCCTGCAGCGTGCCGTCGAACAGCGAGCGGTGCGTGGCCCGAACGTTGGCCGGCAGTGTCGCTTCGTCCGCCGCGAAACCGTGGTTCTGACTGGTGATCATCACCGCGCCGCTATCCAGGTCCTGCACCGGGTGGTTGGCACCGTGATGGCCGTGGCCCATCTTGACGGTTTTCGCCCCCGAGGCCAGCGCCAGCAGTTGGTGGCCCAGGCAAATACCGAACACCGGCGTGTCGGTTTCCAGCACGTCCTGAATGGCTTTGATAGCGTAGTCGCAGGGCTCCGGGTCGCCCGGGCCGTTGGCCAGGAAGACGCCATCCGGGTTCAGCGCCATGACCTCGGCAGCAGACGTTTGCGCGGGCACCACCGTCAGACGGCAGCCGCGCGCGGCCAGCATGCGCAGGATATTGAACTTCACCCCGTAATCGTAGGCCACCACATGGTAAGGGCGCTCGCCCTGGGCCGCATCGGCGTAGCCGTCACCCAGGGTCCATTCGCCTTCCGACCATTCATAGGCTTCTTTACACGAGACATCTTTGGCCAGATCCATGCCCTTCAGCCCTGGAAACGCCTTCGCCGCCGCCAACGCCCGCGCCACGGCGCCTTCACCCTCGGCCTCAGCGCCCGCCAGAATGGCCCCGTTCTGAGCGCCTTTATCGCGCAGGATGCGCGTCAGGCGGCGCGTGTCGATATCGGCGATGCCCAGGACGTTCTGGCTTTTCAGGTAATCGGAGAGGGTTTGCTCGGAACGGAAGCTGCTGGCCAGCAAAGGGAGGTCGCGAATCACCAGGCCCGCCGCCGCAATCGAGGCGGATTCCACATCCTCGGCGTTGACGCCGGTATTGCCGATATGGGGATAGGTAAGCGTGACGATCTGGCGGGTGTAGGAGGGGTCGGTGAGGATTTCTTGATAGCCGGTCATGGCCGTATTGAACACCACCTCGCCGCTGGTTAATCCATCCGCCCCAATGGCGATGCCGTGGAACACGCTACCATCTTCCAGGGCCAATATTGCGGGTTTGCTCAATGCGGGGTTATTCAAAACAAGATCCTCCCATGCTGGTGGGAGCCTGTGGGCGCAGGCTCAGCAATGTCTTCGTTATCCACGACGCGTAACACTATCGCGACCAAAACCATTCATTATCAAAACTGTTTATTAATAAAACTGGGGCCGTAAAAAAGCGGGACGAAGCCGATAAAAAATAAATCGGATTCATCCCGCTTGTTGTTCTCTTCCATGTCCATGTTCGATCGTCATGGCGCAGCAATGAGCTGACTTTTTATTACTTGGGGCCAGTGCAACAAGCGCGGGGCTTTCGCTACCGTTATTTTGCTGCGTTTCAGCAGCCACCCGGCCAAAATTTTTGAAATTTTACAGGAATTACTGACAGAAGACTAGCCCCGCGCCAGTTGACACCTGGTATCAATACGGCGACCATAGGTACTCGCAATAGGTTTCGCAAAGGAAACTGGTCATGGGTACCCCTATCAGCATCGACGATGCCGCTGCAGCGCTTCAAGTAAGCCCCCAATACACCCGCCGCCTGTGTCGACAAAAAACACTCAAGGCAGACAGAATCGGCAATACCTGGGCGGTCGATGCTGAAAGCGTTGCACATTACAAAACCAGAGCTGGGCACGCTGTCGCCGAGGATCACCCAGCCTACTTCGACACTGCCGGCAGTGTGGACAAGCCTGTCGCGCTGAGTTTTTTTTCAGGCGCAATGGGCCTTGACCAGGGCATTGAAAAAGCGGGATTCGACATACGCCTGGCTTGCGAATTCGACAAATACTGCCGCGAGACAATATTACTCAATCGCCCTAACACCGCCTTGCTTGGGGATATTCATGCTTATTCGGCATCGCAAATTGTCGAGGCTGCACAGCTAGGCACCGCAAGCGTTGACCTGATGGTGGGCGGCCCACCCTGTCAGGCCTTCAGCACCGCAGGCAAGCGCAAGGCTTTCAATGATGATCGCGGCAACGCTTTTCTCGCATTTATCAATCTAGCTATCGAGCTGCAGCCACGCTATCTCGTCATTGAGAACGTACGCGGACTGCTTTCATGCCCCATGGATCACAGGCCCCACAACCAACGCGGCCCAGGGTTTCCCGACCTTTCGCTGGATGAAATGAAAGGCGGTGCGCTCAATTTCGTCTTGTGCTTACTGAAAAAGGCCGGGTACGCCTGCACCTTCAACCTCTATAACGCTGCCAATTTTGGCACGCCGCAAACCCGGGAACGGGTCATCATCATCTGCTCACGGGATGGCAACCCCGCCCCTTTCCTCCAGCCAACCCATGCTCAAGAGGGCACCCATGGACTGCCCAGGTGGAAAACCTTCAGAGAGGCGGTGGCTGGCTTGAAGACCCATACGCACCTCCATTTTCCGGAAAAACGCCTAAAGTATTATCGGCACCTCCAGGCCGGGCAAAACTGGCGCGCGCTACCCACCGCCATGCAACAGGAGGCATTAGGAAAGTCTTTCTTCTCGGGCGGTGGTAAAACCGGTTTCTTGAGGCGATTGAGCTGGGACAAACCGGCGCCGACTCTTGTGACCCACCCGGCCATGCCCGCTACGGATCTGGCACACCCGGAAGAAAATCGCCCTCTATCAATAGAAGAATACAAGAGACTCCAGGAATTTCCCGATTCCTGGCAGCTGGCCGGGCCATTGGTTCAGCAGTACAAGCAGGTAGGTAACGCGGTACCTGCCAGCCTGGGATATGCCGTGGGCAAGCTGATCAAGGATCTGCTCGACAATCAGGCGACGGCACCGCCTGATGATTTTAAATTTTCCCGATATCGTGAAACCTCTCACTACGAGTGGCGCCAGGCCTTCGAACGTCAGCAAAAAGTCGCTCAACCCACGCTATCCCTGTTTTAACGTCGGGAGGGGCATCCCTCCCTATCCCGCCAAGGATGAATTCAGTTTTATCAACCGTGCCCAGTCGATATCACCGCTTTCCGTGCAGAACTCCGCAATGAACTCTTGGGTAAACTTGTTCACCATGCGGCTGTAGGATACCTGAAACTCGTCGTTGCGTTCGCGCGCCTTGCTGCCCAGCGGCTCTATCAGTTCAACATACAGGTCAGCGTTGCCAGAGATGAACTCCCAAAACCGTTGGCCGCAATACTTAACGTAGTCACCCTTGTCCGGATGATTATCCCTTCCGTAACAGCAACCGTTCACCGCCATGATGTTCAGCCCCGACTGGCTGGTTCTCAATGTTCTCTGAGCCGTCTTGAAATTAGCTTTCATCTGGCCAATCTGCGAACTGTTACCCCAATTAGGGCCTGATTTGATGGCCACAATATAGCGGCGTCCATCATGGTCAAACTCGAGGTCCACGCCGGTAATACCTGACTTCCATCCACCGTATGTCTGCCCATTGATGAAGATGGCCAAGCCTTCAAGCCAATCACCAAACAGCGTCTCCTCATTCGATGAAATATGAGCTTCCAGAATTCCTCGAACGATCTGCTCAGCCGTTTGAACATTTTTGGCTTTAAACAAGTAAGGGTTTTTTCGCTTCAACACATCCTTGAGCTTGAGCCGGGCAAGGCGATCAATCCGCTTTTGATGAAAAGACCCAATATTTTCAGACACGTATTCTGTAACGTCATCAAGGCACAACGGCTTCATCATTTATCCCTGCCCCAGCCTGCTAAATAAGCCCCAATACATCCTGCATATCGTATCGGCCGTTCTCTTTTCCCGTGACCCAGCGCGCCGCGCGCACGGCACCCTTGGCAAAGGTCATCCGGCTTGAGGCTTTGTGGGTGATTTCGATGCGCTCGCCTTCGGTGGCAAACATGACCGTGTGCTCGCCGACGATATCGCCTGCCCGCACGGTGGCGAAACCGATCTCTTTATCACGGCGCGGACCACACTGCCCCACCCGCTCGAACACACCGTGCTCCTTGAGCGTGCGATCCAGGCTTGCCGCAACCACTTCGCCCATCTTAATTGCCGTGCCGGAAGGTGAATCGACCTTGTGCCGGTGATGGGACTCGATCACCTCGATGTCGTACCCCTCATCGCCCAGCGCTTTGGCGGCGGTTTCCAATAGCTTGAGCGTCAGGTTCACGCCCACACTCATGTTCGGCGCGAACACCATGGCAACGCGATCGCGGAAGCTATCCAGTTGAGCCAGCTCGTCATCGTTCATGCCCGTGGTGCCTATCACGATGCGCTTGCCATGCGCGGCGCAAAACGCCAGGTTGGCAAGCGTCACCTGAGGGGCGGTGAAATCGATCAGCACGTCAAAATCGTCGACGATATCGCTCAGGTCATCCACCGCCGCCACGCCGCGCTTGCCAATGCCCGCCAGCTCGCCGACATCAGCGCCAACCAAGGAACTGCCCGGCTCCACAATACCGCCCGCCAGGGTCGCATCCGTCTCTTGTTCAACAGCATTTACCAGCGTGCGGCCCATCCGGCCGGCGACGCCTACAATGGCAACTCGGGTCATCGAAACTCCTGCGCTTGCGTTTTTCAGCATCAAAGTGGGTATCTAACGTGGCCGCGATTATAGCAGACGCGCGGCGGGAATCCGCGCCGTCGGAGGCGGTTAGTTCTCCCAGACGATGACCAGTTCTTCATCGCCGGCCATCCGCACCAGATGGCGCTCCACGACGCCCTCCAGTTCATCCAGGTGCTCTTCTTCCAGGGTCTCGATCGCCACCGCCAGCGACGCCGCATCGGCGCGCATCAGGCAGGTGCCCGTGACAAAGGCAATTCTTGCCTCTTGCCCCGAGCGTTCAACGTCAAACTTGTGCGACCAGTGGTTGCACAGGCGTTTCATCAGGCGTTCACCGGAGGGCGTGGCGATTTCAGCACGGGATAAAGGCATGGGGCGTCTCCGCGTCGGTAGCGAGTTAGTACCCACTAGCGTAATGCGCGCAATGCCCGGCGCCAAGCAACGAATGGTCGCTGGCCGCAACAGCGCGTTCAACGGCGTGCTTGGGCGACCCCCAATCCCATGGCGAGACGTATCGACAGGCGGCGGCGTTTCGGCAATAATAGCGCCTTCTGAGAATGCGAATTATACGCACAACAGGTTTTGTTACCCGCCCACTCCTCCGCTGGGCACCCCTGTGCGACTCCACCACTTGTTACTTAACCGGTTGATGAAGGGAAAGGGATTTATGGCTAGCCACGTTTCCAAACTGTTACTGGGCGCACTCGCCGCCTTGAGCTGCAGCGCCGCTGTCGCCGACGATATCACCGTCACCGACGTTACCGGTCGCCAGGTTACCCTGGACGCCCCGGCTGAACGGGTGATCCTGGGCGAAGGTCGGCAAATTTATCTGCTGGGCCTGCTGGAACCCGAGGCCCCCTTTGACCATGTAGTGGGCTGGCGGGAAGACTTTTCCCAGGCGGACCCCGATAACTATGCGCGCTACGCCGAGCGTTTCCCGGAAATCGAAGACCTGCCCACCTTCGGCGGCTTCAAGGACGGCACCTTCGATGTCGAGCAGGCAGCGTCCCTCACGCCGGACGTCGTGCTGATGAATATCGAAGCCAAGGCGGCCACCGAAGATGCCGGCTACGACGACAAGCTGGCCGAGCTGGATATTCCCATCGTCTATGTGGATTTCCGCGAAGACCCTATCGCGCACACCATCCCGTCCATGCGCATCATCGGCCAGCTGATGGGTGATGAAGCCGCCGCCGAGACGTTTATCGACTTTGCCGAAGCGCAGATGACGCGGGTCACCGACGTTATCGAAGACGCCGACCCTGAACGCCCCAGCGTCTTTATCGACCGGGCGGGCGGCTACTCCGACGAGTGCTGCATGAGCTTCGGCCCGGCCAATTTTGGCGAATATGTCACCCTGGCGGGCGGGCGCAATATCGCCGAGGGCATTATCCCCAATAGCTTCGGCAACCTGAACCCTGAACAGATCATTGCCGCCGACCCAGAACACGTGGTGGTCACCGGCGGCAACTGGGACGCCTATGTGCCCGGCGGCGACTGGGTCGGCATGGGCCCGGGCGCGGACATGGATAAAGCCCGCGCAAAGCTCGAGGCCCTTACCGAACGCACGGCCATGACCGGGATTCGCGCGGTCGAATCAGACAACGTCCACGCCATCTGGCATCAGTTCTACAACAGTCCCTACTATTTCGTGGCGGTTCAACAGCTGGCCAAGTGGCTGCACCCCGAGCTGTTTGAAGACCTCGACCCGGAAGCCACCATGCGTGAGCTGCACGAGCGCTTCTTGCCCATCGACTACGAACCCGGCTACTGGATCTCATTGAATGACGAGTGACACCATGACGGCCGCGCCCGACTCCCAGGGGCGCGCCTTCTATCGCAGCCAGGTCTTCCGCCGCCAGATGATTCTGGCGGTACTGGTCGTTGCGCTCTTCTTCAGCCTGTGTGTCGATCTTGCTCTGGGACCGGCGCGTTATAGCCTGGGCGAGGTCATGGCCGCGCTGTTTACCCCTGACAGCGTCAGCCAGCAGGCACGCGTCATCCTCTGGGAAATTCGCATGCCGGTGGCCCTGATGGCGCTGGTGGTAGGCGCCAGCCTCTCGGTGGCTGGGGCGCAGATGCAAACCATCCTGAGCAACCCGCTGGCCAGCCCGTTCACCCTGGGTATTTCGGCGGGCGCCAGCTTTGGCGCCGCTCTGGGACTGGCGTTTGGTGTGGCCATCATCCCCGCCGCCATCGAGTACGTAATACCCATCAATGCGTTCCTGATGGCCATGGTCACCGCCTTTCTGATTCACGCCCTGAGCCTCAAGCGCGGGGTGACAGTGGAAACCATCGTGCTGCTGGGTATCGCCATGGTGTTCATCTTCAACTCGCTGATGGCGCTGATCCAGTTTTTCGCCAGCCAGCAGGCCGTGGCGGCGGTGGTGTTCTGGACCATGGGCAGCCTGACCAAGGCGACCTGGCCGAAATTCTGGATCGCGCTGAGCATCCTGGCCATGGTGATGCCGCTGCTGGCACGTCACGGCTGGGCGCTCACCGCCATGCGACTAGGCGATGCCAAGGCCGAAAGCATGGGCGTGAACCCCCGCGCGCTGCGCCTGGAAGTGCTGGTGCTGGTGTCGCTGCTCGCCGCAATTGCCGTCGCGTTTGTCGGCACCATCGGCTTTATCGGCCTCGTCGGGCCGCACATTGCACGCATTCTGCTCGGCGAGGATCAGCGCTTCTTCCTGCCCGGCTCGGCGCTGTGTGGCGCACTGATCCTGTCGGTGGGCTCGGTGATTTCCAAGATCATCATTCCGGGCACCATTATTCCCATCGGCATCATTACCTCGCTCGTGGGCATTCCCTTCTTTCTGTTCCTCGTGCTCAACCACAAGAAGGCCTCATGGTAACCCTACAGCTGAATCGCGTTTCCGCTCGCTACGGGCGTCAATCCATCATCGAGGACATCACCACGCCGTGCTTTCAGGGCGGGCAGGTGGTCGCCCTGCTGGGGCCTAACGCCGCCGGCAAGTCAACGCTGTTCCGGCGCATTCTCGGCCTGCTGAAAGGCGACGGCGACGTGGTTATCAGCGGCACCAGCGTCGAGCGCCCGGTGGCCTACATGCCCCAGGAAACCGGCGCAAGAGCGGTGCTCACGGTGTATGAGTCGGTGCTGCTGGCGCGCATGCAGGGGCGTAGCCTGAAAGTGCAGCCCGACGACCTGGCCCAGGTGGACCGCGCGCTCGAGGAATTGAACATTACTGGGCTTGGCGAGCGCGATATCGGCGACCTCAGCGGCGGGCAGCGCCAGCTGGTGAGCGCCGCCCAGGCGCTGGTTCAGGAACCCGAGATCCTGATGCTGGACGAGCCCACCTCGGCGCTGGATCTCAACCGGCAGATCAACCTGCTGGGCGTACTCAGGCGCCTGGCCGACGAACGCAACATGCTGATCATGGTCGCCCTGCACGATCTGGGACACGCGCTGCGCTTCGCCGATGCCGCCATGATGCTGGAAAACGGTCGCCTGATAGCCTGCGGCGATACCGCCGAGGTGATAACCCCGGCGCTGTTGCGCCAGGTCTACCGCGTGGAAGCGCGCATCGAGCCGTGCTCAAGGGGCCGTCCTCAGCTTATTGTCGAAGAAGCCGTTTAGCACGGCGGCCTTCCAGGGTCGCCAGCCCCACCCCGCCAAGCAGCAGCGGCAGGGCCAATATAAAGCCGCTGGACACCGGCAGGCCAAACAGTAGCCAGTCCGCCAACACCGGCCACACCAGTGCGATGTACTCATAAGGCGCCAGACGCGAGGCTTCGGCGTAGCGGAGCGCCAGCGTCATCGCAATGTGCGCCGCCCCGCCAAACAACCCCGACAGCACCAACAGAGCAAACGCTGTCTGCGTCAGCGATGCCCAGCCCAGCGGAAGGGTTGCCAGCCCCGCCAGCGCCGCTACCAGAATGAAGTAGAACGCGATGGACGCTGCCGTCTCGGTGCGTGAAATACGCCTGACGGTCAGCAGCGCGCCGGCAGTCAGCAGTGCGCTCAGCCCGCCCAGCGCATAGCCGGCCAGCTGGCCATGCGCGCGGCTCGCTTCGAGCCCCGGCAGCACCAGCACGGCCACCCCCGCCAGCGCCAACCCCAGCGCGCCCGCGCGATAGAACGAGAAGCGCTCGCCCAGCAACACCACCCCGCCAACAGCCATGAACACCGGCGTCAGCTGCGCGAGCAGCGTGGTTTCCGCCACGGGCAACAGTGCCACCGCCGCAAAGGAGGCAAACATGGCGGCAGCCCCCAAGCCGGAACGCAGCGCATGCCCCAGCGGCCGACGCGTGGCCAGCCCGCCGGGAAACTCCCGGCGCAGCACCAGAAACACCACGATGGGCACGAGCGCAAACAGCGAACGATAAAACACCGACTGCCCGACCGGCACCTCGTCACTGACGGCCTTGATGCACACCAGCATGCCGGTAAACAGCGCCCCTGACAGCACCCTGAGCAAGATACCCCTGACGGGTCTTTCCTGACGGTTATCCATGGCGATCACTCTTCCCAAACGGCAAAAACCCCCGGACGAACCGGGGGTTTTTGAACCCAACACTTAGCTAAATGGCACTCGCTGAGCCTTACGGCTTCATCTCTTCAAAAAACTTCTTCACGCTGTCGAAGAAGCCGGTTTTCTTGGGCGAGTGGCTGTGGCTGTTGGTGCCGTCCAGGCTCTTCTGCAGCTGACGCAAGAGGTCTTGCTGCTCGTCGTTGAGGTTGACCGGCGTTTCCACCACGACCTTGCACAGCAGGTCGCCCGGGGTACCGCCACGCACGGGCTTGACGCCTTTACCGCGCAGCCGGAACAGCCTGCCGGTCTGGGTCTCGGGCGGAATCTTCAGCTTCACACGGCCGTCGAGCGTCGGCACTTCCAGCTCGCCGCCGAGGGCGGCATCAACGAAGTTGATCGGCACGTCGCACTGCAGGTGCTTGCCGTCGCGCTGGAAGATATGGTGCGGCTTGATAGCCACCTGGACATACAGGTCGCCGGGCGGGCCACCGTTGATGCCGCTTTCGCCTTCCGCATTGAGACGGATACGGTCGCCGGTATCCACGCCGGGCGGAATCTTCACCGACAGCGTACGGGTCTCGCGCACGCGCCCTTCAGCGTTACACTTATGGCACGGCACCTTGATGTGCTGACCTGAGCCATGGCACGTGGGGCAGGTCTGCTGAACCGCGAAAAAGCCCTGCTGCATGCGCACCTGGCCGTGGCCGTGGCACGTGGGGCAGGTATCCTTGCTTGACCCCGGCTCGGCACCGCCGCCGTCGCAGCGATCGCATTCGATATGACGCGGCACGCGGATATCGACGGTGGTACCTCCCACCGCGTTTTCCAGATCCAGCTCTAGGTTATAGCGCAGATCGGAGCCGCGTGCGGGCGCATTGGGGCCACGCCGGCGTCCGCCGCCACCAAAGATATCGCCAAACACATCGCCGAAGATGTCGCTGAAATCGCCGGCGCCACCGCCGCCGAAACCACCGCCACCAAAGCCACCACCCTGACCGTCGACGCCGGCATGACCGAACTGGTCGTAGGCCGCGCGTTTTTCGCTGTCGGTGAGGACTTCGTAGGCTTCCGATACCTCACGGAATTTTTCCGCCGCGGTGTCATCGTCGGGGTTTCGATCGGGGTGATACTTTTGCGCCAGGCGACGGTAGGCCTTCTTGATCTCTTTCTGATCAGCCCCTTTCTCGACACCCAGGACTTCGTAATAATCGCGCTGGGACATGGGTCCTACGCCTCCTGGTTAGCTATGCATGCAACTGCACATTTAACTGTGTGCGTGTTGGCCGCGGAAACAGCAACGCGGGAGTTAGCTCCCGCGTCACCGCTTTCCTTGGCAGAAAGAGGGCTTACTTTTTCTTCTGCTCGTCGTTGACTTCTTCGTACTCGGCGTCAACCACGTCTTCCTCGGGCTTGCTAGCCTGCTCAGCGCCCTCTTCGCCTGGCTGCTCGGCGCCTTCAGCCTGCTCGGCGTACATCTTCTGCGCCAGCTGGCCGGAGGCTTCGGTCAAGGCGTCGAGCTTTTGCTGGATAAGCTCTTGGTCGTCGCCTTTGGTGGCTTCTTCCAGCTCGGTGATGGCCGTTTCGATGGACTGCTTCTCGTCATCGGTGGCCTTGTCACCCGCTTCTTCCAGCGTCTTGCGCGTGGCGTGAATCATGCCGTCGGCCTGGTTGCGCAGCTGCACCAGCGCCTCGAACTTCTTGTCCTCGTCGGCGTGGGCTTCGGCATCGCGCACCATCTGTTCGACTTCTTCCTCGGACAGGCCACTGGACGCCTTGATGACGATCGACTGCTCTTTACCGGTCGCCTTGTCCTTGGCCGAGACGTTGAGGATACCGTTGGCATCCAGGTCAAAAGCCACTTCGATCTGCGGCACACCGCGCGGCGCCGGCGGAATGTCGGCAAGATCGAAACGACCCAGCGACTTGTTCTGCGACACTTGCTTGCGCTCACCCTGAACGGCATGGATGGTCACCGCCGTCTGGTTGTCATCCGCCGTGGAGAAGGTTTGCGTCTTCTTGGTCGGGATGGTGGTGTTCTTCTCGATCAGCGGCGTCATGACGCCACCCAGAGTTTCGATGCCCAGGGTCAGCGGGGTCACGTCGAGGAGCAGCACGTCTTTCACGTCACCACCCAGAACGCCGCCCTGGATCGCTGCACCGACGGCCACGGCTTCGTCCGGGTTCACGTCTTTGCGTGCGTCCTTGCCGAAGAACTCAGCGGCTTTCTGCTGAACCAGCGGCATGCGGGTCTGACCACCGACCAGGATCACGTCGTCGATTTCAGACGCCGACAGACCAGCATCTTTCAACGCTACCTTGCACGGCTCCATCGAGCGCTGCACCAGGTCGTCCACCAGCGATTCCAGCTTGGCACGAGTGACCTTGACGTTGAGGTGCTTCGGCCCGGTGTTATCCGCCGTGATGTACGGCAGGTTAACGTCGGTTTGCTGGGCGCTGGACAGCTCGATCTTGGCTTTTTCGGCCGCTTCTTTCAGACGCTGCATGGCCAGGTTGTCGCCGGACAGGTCGATACCGCTGTCAGACTTGAACTGGTCGACCAGGTAGTTGATCAACGCCAGGTCAAAGTCTTCGCCGCCCAGGAAAGTATCGCCGTTGGTCGCGAGCACTTCGAACTGGGTTTCACCGTCGACATCGGCCACTTCGATGATCGAGATATCGAAGGTACCACCACCCAGGTCGTATACCGCGATAGTCTTGTCACCGCGCGACTTGTCCATGCCGTAGGCGAGCGCCGCTGCGGTCGGCTCGTTGATGATGCGCTTGACGTCCAGACCGGCGATACGACCCGCATCCTTGGTGGCCTGACGCTGGCTGTCGTTGAAGTAGGCCGGTACGGTGATGACGGCCTCGGTGACGGTTTCGCCGAGATAGTCTTCCGCAGTCTTCTTCATCTTCTTGAGCACTTCCGCACTGACCTGCGGCGGCGCCATCTTCTGGCCTTTCACTTCCACCCAGGCATCGCCGTTGTCGGCTTCGGTGATCTTGTACGGCACCATCTTGATGTCTTTCTGTACGACGTCGTCCTTGAAACGACGGCCGATCAGACGCTTGATGGCGTAAAGGGTGTTTTCCGGGTTGGTCACCGCCTGGCGTTTTGCCGCCTGGCCGACCAGCGTCTCGCCGTCTTCGGTATAGGCGATGATGGACGGCGTGGTACGACCACCCTCGGCGTTTTCGATAACTTTTGCACTGTCTCCATCGAGCACCGATACACAAGAGTTGGTGGTGCCCAAATCAATGCCAATAATGCGTCCCATAATTTAGAACCTCGGATTCGGTTGATTCACTACGTCAAACTGATTGCGGGTTATCCCGCGGGGTTGCCCCTTTATCTGGGGGCCACCTGAAAGTTTTCAAGGCCTTTTTATGCCCGGATCGCCTATGACTCACTCGCTTTCTGGCTGACCACGACCATCGCGGGGCGAACGAGGCGCCCGTTCAGCGAGTAGCCCTTCTGCATGACTTCCATCACGGTGTTGGGCTCGACCTCGGGATTCGGCACCATGGCCATGGCCTCGTGAACCTGGGGATCAAAGGGCTCGCCCTGCGGGTCGATGCGCTCGACACCAAACTTGTTGAGCACGTCGAGCTGCATCTTCAGCGTCATCGAGACCCCTTCGCGATGCACCTCGGAGGCGTCTTCCTGCATCGACTCGAGAGCCTTTTCCAGGCTGTCGACCACCGGCAGCAGATCCTTGACGAACTTTTCCAGGGCAAATTTGCGCGCCTTTTCGGCTTCGTGCTCGGCACGCCGGCGTACGTTCTGCGCTTCAGCAGCGGCCCGCATGGACTGGTCATTGGCTTCAGCCAGGCGCTGCTCCAGGTCTTGCACTTGGGCGGCCAGGGCGTCAGCTTCGGCGCTGTCACCAACTTGATCGACGACGGCTTCATCATCGTCGTTGATCAGGCCTTCCAGCTCGCCTTCGGCCAGACGGTCTTCCGACGCCTGCTCCGGCGTTTCGGCCTCTTGCTCTTGGCGAGCCAGTTCGTCATCCAACGGGGTTTGCGGTTCTTTTGCCATGCCTTGCTCCTGCATCGTTCGGGGGGCTGTTCGAATGCCCAATAGTAAGTAGCAATCAAATTGGCTATGCACGGTATATGGGGATCTTGAAAGCCATCTCAAGTGGGCATTGAAGCGCGTTTTCGACTACTGTATAAAACAACAATACTCCAGCGCCCTGGCGACGCTGGCTCCGCTGCGCCTCAGGAGGCCCCCATGCTGACTCAGCTTGCTATTCGAGATTACGCGATCGTTGAGCACCTAGAGCTCGACCTGACCCATGGCATGACCGCCATTACCGGCGAGACCGGCGCCGGCAAGTCGATCCTGCTGGGCGCCCTGGGCCTTTGCCTGGGCGAGCGCGCCGACGCCGGTAGCGTGCGCCACGGCAGCGAACGCACCGACCTCGCGGCGCGCTTTGACATCCAGCACCTGCCGGCGGCCCGCGAATGGCTCAGCAGCCGCGAGCTGCCCTGTGATGAATGCCTGCTGCGGCGGGTGGTGACGGCCAACGGCCGCTCCAAGGCGTGGATCAATGGCCAGCCGGCCACTATCAGCGACCTGAAATCGCTCGGCGAGCGGCTGGTGCAGATTCACGGCCAGCACGCCCATCAGGCGTTAATGCGCGAGGAAACTCACCTGGCGCTGCTGGATGATTACGCGGGACTGCGCGACACCACTCAGCAGCTGGCCGAGACGTATCGCGAATGGCGCAGCGCCAACCGGCGCCTCAAGCAGCGCAAGGAAGCGGGCAGCGAGGTGGAAGCCAAGCGCCAGCTGCTGCGCTATCAGGTAGAAGAGCTCGATCAACTGGCCCTGGCCGAGGGCGAGCTGCAAACCCTGGAAGACGAGCAGCACACCCTGGCTCACGCCGACGAAACCCTGCGCGAAACGCAGTTCGCCGCCGATTGCTGTGCCAGCGACGAAGGCGGTGCGCTGTCGCTGCTCAACCAGGCGCACGCGCATCTAAGCGCCCTCCCCGGCAGCGACAAGGGCACGCTGGCCAATACCCTCGCCATGCTCAGCGATGCACGCATTCAGGTCGAAGAGGCCGCTGGCGAACTCCACCGCCTCGCCAGCACCACCGAGCTCGACCCCGAGCGGCTGGCGTGGGTGGAAGAGCGCCTGGCCGACGTGCACCGCATCGCGCGCAAACACCACGTCGCGCCGGAGGACGTCTGCGCGCTGCACGCCGAGCTGAGCCGTGAAGTCGCCGAACTGGAGAGTGGCGATAACGATATCGAAGCCCTGGCCGCCCAGGTGGCGGAGCTGCGCGAGCGCTATCGGCGCGACGCCAAGCGGCTGAGCGAAGGACGCCAGAAGGCCGCTGTGCGGCTGGGTAAGGAGGTTCAGCAACAGCTGAGCTTTTTGGCCATGGGCAAGGCACGTTTCGAGGTTGAGGTCACCGCCCGCGACACCCCGGGGGTGGAAGGCCTCGACCAGGTTCATTTCCTGATCAGCGCCAACCCCGGCCAGCCTGCCCGACCGCTCACCAAGGTAGCGTCCGGCGGTGAGCTTTCGCGTATCAGCCTTGCCATTCAGGTGGTCGCCGCGTCCCACTCCACAATTCCCAGCCTGGTGTTCGACGAAGTAGACGTCGGCGTATCCGGCGCCACTGCCGAAATCGTCGGCCAGCTACTGCGCAAGCTGGGCGAAAACGGCCAGGTCATGACCGTCACCCACCTGCCCCAGGTCGCTGCCCAGGCACATCAGCACCTGCATATCGAAAAACGTGCCAAACGCGACAGCACCCTTACGCATATGGCACTGCTGGATGAAAGCGGCCGGGTAAGCGAGCTGGCCCGCATGCTGGGGGGCGTCAAGCTATCCGACCAGACCCTCGCCCACGCCCGGGAGATGCTCAACGCCAGTCAGCGGCAGCCGCACTGACGACCAGGCAGGTCGTGCTGATAGACATGAAAACGCCCCTGGGCCACTCGGCATGGTCTGCCGGGTAGCCCAGGGGCGAATCTTGCAACACCAGTCGCACTGGCAGGCACCCTACTTCTTGTTAGTAGGCCCGCTGTCCTGGCGCGTCATGTCTGACCCACGGGGGCGCACGTACAGCACCAGGGCATGGTCAACCAACTCGTAGCCGTGCTCTTCGGCAATTTCTTGCTGGCGGCGCTCGATGATCTCATCGACAAACTCGACGATCTCACCGCTTTCCAGACACACCATGTGGTCATGATGGTCTTCTTGCGTCATCTCGAATACGGCATGCCCACCGTCAAAATTGTGACGGATCACAAGGCCGGCTGACTCGAACTGCGTCAGTACACGGTAAACGGTCGCCAGCCCCACATCTTCGCCCGCATCTATCAGTGTTTTATACACTTCTTCTGCGCTAAGGTGGTGCTGACCCGAGGCATTTTCGAGAATCTGCAGGATTTTGACACGCGGCAGGGTCACTTTCAGCCCGGCTTTGCGTAATTCATGGTTCTGATCGGCCATGGTTGCTCTTCGCAGTAACAGGTTAGGTCGGGTATGATCGACCGAAACCACGATAGTGAAGAATAGGCTCAAATGCAAAAATTGACTCGAATCATCGCGCTCTCCGTTTCCATTGTCGTGATCAGCGGCTGTAGCTACGTAGGCGTGTACAAACGCGACATTCCCCAGGGCAATCTGGTCACCGAAGACATGGTCGATCAGCTGCAGCCGGGCATGACTCAGGAACAGGTCACCTACGTAATGGGCAGCCCGCTACTCGAAGCCCCCTTCGATGCGCGCCAGTGGGACTACGTATTCCGACTCGACAAGGCCTACGCAGGCGTTGAGCAGCGCCGGGTCACGCTGACCTTTGATAATCAGGGAAGGCTTGCCGAGATCGACAGGGAAGGCGACTTGTCCGAGGATATTCCGCTCGACGTTGAAGGCGGTGGCGGCCCGGCCACGGATACCGTCGCGCCAGGCGACACTATCCCCAACGAGCGCATACAGAATCCGACGCCTGGCCCCACCAACTTCTCACCCGACGCTCAGCTCTGATCGGCCGTGCCGCTCGCCTGGCGCTTTGCGCGTTCACGGCGAGCGGCCTTGGGGTCGATCAGCAGCGGCCGGTAGACCTCTACCCGATCACCCGGCGCAAGGATATATTGCGCCGGGTCACGCAGCGCCTGGCCAAAAATACCCAGCGGTGCCCCATCGAAGGTGTCACGGGGCAATTCGGGAAAAAGGTTAGGTAGGTCCGCAAGCGCCACGGCCTCTCGAGCGGTGGTGCCCGGTGGCACATCCAGCGCGACCAGGCGCTGTTTATACGGCAGGCCGAATGCCACTTCGACCGCGTGGGTGTCAGCGTCCATGAAGCTCGTCAGCTCGCCGGGTGAACGCATCAACAAGCTGTCCGGCTATCTGCTGGAACAATTTACCGAAGGCCATGCCCAACAGGCGGTTGGCGAACTCGAACTCCATGTGCAGGCTCACCTTACAGGCGCCGTCGCCCATGGGGATAAACTGCCAGCGGCCGGTCAGACGCTTGAAGGGGCCACTGACCAGCGACATCTCGATACGCTCCGGCGCGAAGAGGTCGTTACGGGTCGTGACCGTCTGCTCGACGCCTGCACGCCCCAGGGTCATTTCACCGATCAGGTGATCGTCATCATGCTCGAGCAAGCGCGCACGCCGACAACCCGGCAAAAACTCTGGATAGCGTTCGAAGTCATTGACCAGATCGAACATTTGTTTGGGGGTGTGCCGCACCAAGGCGGAACGATTGACGGTTGGCATTGACCTCTCCGCTGACTTCACAGTGCCCAAGGCGTATCATGGGTATCATAGTTAAGACCTTGAATGGTATCACGCCTCCCCATATAACGAAGGGGGTGTCACAGACAGATCGAATATGAGGTTTCATGGCCACGAAAAAAGGGAAGAGCAAAGGCCCTACCAGCAACGTCATTGCCCAGAACAAGAAGGCACGCTTCGAGTACCACATCAACGAAACCTTCGAAGCAGGCCTTGCGCTGGCAGGATGGGAAGTCAAAAGCCTTCGCGCGGGTAAAGCCCAGCTCACCGACACCTATATCCTGATTCGCAACGGCGAAGCCTGGCTGCTGGGTAGCCATATCATGCCGCTGAATACCGCCAGCACCCATGAAATCGCTGACCCCACGCGCACGCGAAAATTGCTGCTGCATCGCAAGGAGATTGCCAAGCTGTTCTCGGTCACCCAGGACAAGGGCCACACCTGCGTGCCGCTAAAGCTTTACTGGAAGCGCAACAAGGTCAAATGCGAGCTCGCCCTGGTGACCGGCAAGAAGATCCACGACAAGCGCGCCACGGAAAAGGATCGCGATTGGAACCGCCAAAAAGGACGAATCATGCGGGAACATAACAAGGCGTAGCTGGTCAATTAAGGGTGAGCACGTTAGAATGCTCGCGTAGTTAAGGGGGCGACATGGTTTCGACGCCGGTGACAACCCCTGCGGTGCATGCCGAGAGCGTGATGTATCTCGTAAATACCACATCACGAAAAATAGTCGCAAACGACGAAAACTATGCTCAGGGCGCGCTAGCAGCGTAAGCTGGTAGCTTCTTGTCCGGCCCCAAGGCGATGTGCCTATTCATCGCTGAGGGGATACGAGCTAAAAATGATAGGATCGCGGTTGACGGTGTCTTCTCGTCAATCGTTAAACCTTAGAAGACTCGCGTGACTGAATCCTGATCGTCGGAGTCAGCCGCGCTAAAGCAAAAGACGAAATCTAAGCATGTAGAGCCAATGGGCGAGTGCTGGCGGACGCGGGTTCAATTCCCGCCGCCTCCACCAGACATCCCTTCAAATCAAGCACCTACGGGTGCTTTTTTTGTGTCTGCCGTCCTCATAAAACAAAGCGCTACCCTTTTGGCCAGCGCTTTGTCGTCACTCGAACAGGCTAAACGGTGTGTTGCTTCGTCCGCTGCCGTTTTAGTGCGAGAGCATTTCTTCGACGATTTCCTGACCGCTCATTGACGAGGGGTAGTACGTCGGCCAGTGGGTGACTTCTTCCAGCAGCGCGCCGCGGTCATCCCCCCAGTAGAGATGGTAGTGATGCGCATCGGTGGGGTAGATGCTGTGATCGCTGAACTGGATGTATTGGGGCAGATTATCATCAGCCGCGTCTTCGAGTTCGTAGATGAACCGCACCCCGCGATTGCCCGCCTGGTAGGTTAAAATCTCATAGCCATCGTACTGGTAGTCCCCTGACATCTCCTCGCCGTTCTCGTAAAAGGTGACGTTGTTGCCGTCAATGACGATACGCGCTACCTCCGTTTGGTACCCGGTATCGTAATAGGCTTTGTATTCTTCGGCGGTTTTGTCACCCTCCGCTGCCTTGTGTGCAAACACCTCGTCCAGAGTGCCGTCTTTCAGGTACGGATAAACGGATTGCCAATCGCCCTCCCAATCGGTGAGGTCGCGATCTTCAACCTGGTGATCATCAAAATAACCGGCGTAGATATCGCTATCTTGGTCATGACCATGGTCGTGGCCGTGATCGTGATCGTGATCGTGATCGTGATCGTGATGAGCATGGTCTTGATCATGCTCATGGTCGTGTTCATCGGCGCTGACGCCTTGGGTACTCGCCAATATCAAAGCGCTCAAGGCGATTGCGCTCAAGCTTTTAGATGATAATGCCGTCATGTTCGATAGCTCCTTATGCTGGTTGGGGGTCACTTTAAGACGCATAAGGTATAATATAACATTTCATTTATCAACGACGTTCTATTCGATGAACCTGGCCTGAGCAGACACAACGACCCGCTAACCAAGCAGATACTCCACGATGGCGTGATAAACAGGAATCCCCAGCGTCACGTTGAGCGGGAAGGTGATCCCCAGCGATGCCAGCATGGCCAGACCGATGTCGGCCTCGGGAATGGCGGCACGCATGGCCGCAGGTGCCGCAATATAGGAGGCACTGGCGGCCAGCGCGGCCAGTATCACCACCGACCCGGTCGGCAGCCCCAAGGCAGCGCCCAACAGAATCCCAAGCAGCGACAGCAACGGCGGCGTCACCAGCGCAAAGGTGACCAGGCGCCAATGATGCCAGGGCATCGGCCTGAGCGTTTGCGCAGCGGTGAGGCCCATTTCCAGCAGGAACAGCGCCAGCACGCCCTTGAACGCGCTGGTAAACAGCGTAGTGACTTCCTCGCCCTGGAAAGGCCCATAAAGCGCACCGATCAATACACCGCCCGCCAGCAGAATGACGCCGCGATTGGTCAGGGTTTCATGCCAAAGCTTGCGTGTACTCTCCTTGACCGCGGCGCCCTGGTAGCGCCTAAACAGCGCGATGGCGACCATGATCGCGGGCAGCTCCATCGCCACCAGGTAAAGCGTGACTTCGCTGCCCACCAGCAGATCGCGCGCCTCCACGTAGGCGAGCGCGACCGCAAAGGTGCCTGCGCTCACCGAGCCGTAATGGGCGGCAATGCTGGCACTGTCGACGGCGGACAGGCGTACGAGGCGCCGTAACACCGACATCAGCATCAACGGTATCAGCGCCGAAAGCAGCGCCACGCCCAACAGCTCGGGCACCAGTCCCCAATGCAGGTTACCGTAAAGCGCCATGCCGCCCTTCAAGCCAATGGTCAGCATCAACAGCAGGCTCAGGGTGTCGTAGGTGGCCTTGGGCACTTCCAGATCCGACTTTACCGCCCCGGCAACAAGCCCCAGCAGAAAAAACATCACCACAATATCCGGCATCGCGCTAGCTCCCAAGCATTAAAAGAGGCTGCATCTTGCGATGGCGACAGCAAGTTAACTAATCATATATTTAAAAAATTATATAGATAATTATCTATACTATTAAAGATGCCGATCTTCTCACGCGCCAAGCGAGCCCTGCCATGAACATTCGTCAGCTGACCTTCAGACTGCTTCAGGTTTACGTCACGGTGGTGCGCTGCGGCTCGGTGAGCGAGGCCGCACGGCAGTTACACCTGACGCAGCCGACGGTATCGCAACAGCTCAAGCGGTTGAGCGAAGCCGTTGGCGGGCCGCTGCTGGAGTACCACACCCAGGGCTTGACCATGACCGCCACCGGTCAGGCGCTGTATCACGCCAGCTGCGACGTATTGGGCCGCTTCGAGGACTTTGCCGACCAGCTCAGGGCGCTTCACCAGGGCAGCAAAGGACGTTTCAGCATTGCCCTGGTGAATACCGCCCAGTACGTATTGCCGCGCCTGCTTGGCCCGTTTAGCCAGGCATTTCCCGAGGTGGACGTGACCGTGCATATCGGCAACCGCCGTCAGGTGCTGGCGCGCTTCGAACGCCACGAGGACGATCTGTATGTATTCAGCCACCCGCCTGCGCTTTCTCACGCGGTGGCCGCACGCTTCATGCGTAATCCACTGGTCGCCATCGCCGCCGCCGGCCACCCGCTGGCCCAGCAACCGTCGGTTACCATGGAGCAATTGCTCAACGAGCGACTGTTACTGCGCGAACCGGGATCCGCCACGCGCATGCTGCTGGAAAGCTGGCTGCAGGAACACGGGCTCGCCATGAAAACGACGCTGCAGATGGCCAGCAACGAAGCGATCCGCGTCGGTGTAGCGGCGAGGATGGGCGTTGCCGTATTATCGGAACACGTGCTGCCCAACGAACATCCCGAGCTTGCGGTGCTGCCCATTGACGGGCTGCCCATTGAAAGCCACTGGCAATTCATCGTGCGCAATGACCAGCGGCTACCACAGTCCGCCCAGCGCTTCCTGCACTACGTCGACGAGCACCTCGACCAGTGGATTGAACCGCGCTTTGTATGCAATGAACTGCCGGCGCTCTTGCGCTTGTACCCAACCTTTCCACTCCGCCGCTGACGGCATGCCATTAAACGGCTGCGGCCATTACCTTTTGAACGACTGTTCACCACCAGCGGGGCACGATGCCCCGCCCCCTGTAAGGAACACAATATGCTGTATGCCTTGAGTTTATTGGTGGGAATCAGCTTTCTGACCCTGGGCGGCGAGGCCTTGATACGGGGCGCCGTAGCAGGGGCACGGCGGATGGGGGTTTCCCCCCTCCTAACAGGGCTGGTGGTGGTCGGGTTCGGCACCTCCGCACCCGAACTGGTGGTCTCGATAGACGCTGCTATCAACCAGCAACCGGATATCGCCGTGGGCAATATCGTCGGCAGCAATATCGGCAATATTTTATTGATCCTGGGGTTATGTGCGCTGATCTGCCCGATGACCGTTCAGCCCCAGGCGCTGCGCCGTGACGGTGTGTTCATGGTGGCGGCCACGGTGCTGTTTATCGGCTTGGCCTTTGGAGGCGCCCTGGGCCGCCTGGATGCGAGTATTTTCCTGGCCGGGCTGATCAGCTATCTCATCTGGGCGTACCTGAGCGAACGACAGCAGATAATCCCCGCCGCCGAAATGCACGCCGCAGAAGCGGATGAGGTGACTGCCCTCCCCAAGACGACTATAAGCATTGTCATGGCACTGGGCCTGGGCCTTGGGCTATTGATTGGGGGCTCTCAGTTGCTGCTTTACGGTGCGATTGGCCTGGCCCAGGCGATGGGTATTTCAGAAGCGGTGATCGGCCTAACGATCGTGGCGGTGGGCACGTCACTGCCGGAAATGGCGGTGTCGGTGATCGCGGCCCTGCGCCGGCATGCGGATGTTGCCGTGGGCAATATTCTGGGCAGCAATATCTTCAACCTGCTCGGCATCCTTGGGATATCGGCGTTTTTACAGCCGCTGCCGATCGCCGACCGGGTCGCCGCTTTCGACCAGTGGGTCATGCTTGGGGCCGCCGGTGTGCTGATGATCTTCCTCTACACCAGCATGCGGCTTTCGCGCCTTGAAGGCGGCCTATTACTGGCCGGCTATGGAGTGTACTTAACCTTGAGTTTTAGCGTGATTGGCGCTTTCTAAAACGCAAGATGCGCCAAGTTACTATTACCTAAACGATTAATTTGCTAAAAAATGATCTTTAGCGGTTAAGAACCGCTAGGTTCATTCGTTTTAATTACGTATTGCATCGCAATACGGACTGATAGACTGACGCGGCTTTCAAATCCTTCCTATACATCTGCCGAAAGGAAACGCATCGTCATGCCTTGTTTTCGACCCCCATGCCAGCCACGATTCGATCGTCGCTGGCTTTTTTTGTTGGCAGCCCTGCTGCTGGTATTCAGTCCCGCCGTGCTCGCCGTGACAGGTGAGCTGGATCTGACCCAATCGGTCGTCGGCTTTTTCGCACTGGGTATTTTTGTCCTGGCCTATTCGTTGGTCATGGCCGAAGAAAAAATCCACATGCGCAAGTCAAAGCCCGTACTGGTCGCCGCCGGTATCATCTGGAGCCTCATCGGCTGGGTGTACGTTCAGAACGGCATGTCGGAGGCGTCTGAGCACGCCTTCCGCGTGACGCTTCTGGAGTTCACCGAGCTGATGCTGTTCCTGCTGGTAGCCATGACGTATATCAATGCCCTGGAGGAGCGTCGAGTCTTTGACGCGTTGCGCTCGTGGATGCTGCGCATGGGGTTCAACTACCGGTCGCTGTTCTGGTTGACCGGTGGCCTGGCGTTCGTGCTCTCACCGATTGCCGACAACCTGACCACGGCCCTGCTTATGTGTGCGGTGGTGACCAAAGTGGCAGAGGGTGACAAGCGCTTCATCAACGTTGCATGTATCAACATCGTGGTCGCCGCCAATGCCGGCGGTGCCTTCAGCCCCTTCGGTGATATCACGACGCTGATGGTCTGGCAGGCTGGCATCGTACCGTTCCAGGACTTCTTCATTCTGTTCTTCCCGGCGCTGGTCAACTTCCTGATCCCCGCTGTCATCATGAGCTTGTTCATTCCCAACAAGAAACCGGAAAGCGTCCAGGAAGACGTGTGGATGAAGCGCGGTGCGCGGCGCATCGTGGTGCTTTTCCTGCTGACGATTACCACGGCGGTGCTGTGTCACACCTTGCTGCACCTCCCCCCGGTGCTGGGCATGATGACCGGCCTTGGCTATCTGCAGTTTTTTGGCTATTACCTGCGCCGCAGCCTGCCGCGTTCGCTGGAGCGCAAGCGCGAGCGCTACAGCCGTCGGGGCGACAACAAGAAACTGGAGCAGCTGGGCAGCGTCGTGCCGTTCGATGTCTTCAACCGGGTAGCGCGCGCCGAGTGGGATACGCTGCTGTTCTTTTACGGGGTGGTAATGTGTGTGGGCGGACTTGGCTTCATGGGCTACCTTGGCCTGCTCTCGGAAGCCCTATATCTCGGCTGGAACCCCACGGCGGCCAACATTGTGCTCGGCGTCGTCTCTGCCGTGGTCGATAATATTCCGGTCATGTTTGCGGTGCTGACCATGGAGCCCGACATGTCACACGGGCACTGGTTGCTCATCACCCTCACTGCCGGGGTCGGCGGCAGCCTGCTGTCGATTGGCTCTGCGGCGGGCGTAGCCGTCATGGGCCAGGCGCGCGGCGCCTATACGTTCATGGGCCACCTGAAGTGGTCGCCGGTCATTTTGCTAGGTTACGCTGCCAGTATCCTGGTTCATATGTGGCTGAATGCGGAAAGCTTCGCCCTGTTTGGCTGAGGCCACGCTGGTCGATTGATCAATGCCCCGCCGTTACCCCGGTGGGGCATTTTTCATTCAAACAGGGCGTCAACAGGTTTGGGGCGGCCCAGCAGATAGCCTTGATAGCGGTAACAGCCGTGGCCTTTCAGCCAGTTCAACTGGGCCTGGGTTTCCACCCCTTCGGCCACCACCACCAGCCCGAGACTCACCGCCAGCAGAATGATCGTATCGACAATGGCGGCATCCGCCTTGTCGGTCAGCACCTCGCGGATAAACGACTGGTCGATCTTGAGCTCATCGAGGGGCAGTCGCTTCAGATAGCTCAATGATGAATAGCCAGTGCCAAAGTCATCCAGCGCAAAGCGAATGCCCTGTTCACGGAGCTTGAGCATGGTATGCCGCACCCGGGTCGGCTCACGCATCAGCAGGCTTTCGGTGACTTCCAGCACCAGCCGATCCGGTGGCGCCTGGGTCTGCTTGAGGTGGTATTCGACGCGATCGATGAAGTCAGGCTGCTGGAACTGGATCGAGCTGACATTGACCGAGATGGTCAGCGCCGCATGGGCGGATTGCCGCGACCACCTGGCCAGCTGCTGACAGGCCTGGGTCAGCACCCAGTCGCCGATGGGAATAATCAGCCCGCTCTCTTCGGCCAGGGGAATGAACTCGGCGGGCGAAACCCAACCACGCTCCGGGTGATGCCAGCGCAGCAGTGCCTCGACCCCGGTGGTCACGCCGGTCTGATCCACCTGTATCTGATAGTGCAGCGCCAGCTCACGACGCGCCAGGGCATGGTGGAGGTCGGCTTCCAGGTTCGCCCGTTCCAGCACGCTCGTCTGCATATCCGGGTTGAAGAAACGCAGCGCATTGCCACCCTCTGCCTTGGCCTGCTGAAGCGCCATGTCCGCCTGCTGCAGAACCACATCCAGCGAGCTCGCTGCGCCGTTGAACAGCGAAAGCCCCACGCTTGCGCTGATCGGCAGCGAGCGACTGTTGCGCAGCTGGTGAATGGTGGTCATCAACTGGTGGGCCATGCGCTCGGCCTTGGCCGCGGCCTCCTGCGACTGCTCGCCGAGCTGCTCGAGGAGCACAACGAATTCGTCGCTGCTGAAACGCGCCAGCATGGCATCGCTGTCCAGGGCCTCGCGCAGCTGCTCGGCGACATTGATCAGTAGCTGATCGCCGCTGGCATGCCCTTGCAGGTCATTGACCAGTCGAAAGTTGTCCAGATCCACCAGCAGAATCGCGCCGAACTGATTGCCCCGGGTATCTTGATCAATCGTCGTCGCCAGGGATTCCATCAGCAGCCGCCGGTTAGGCAAGCCCGTCAGCGCGTCATAGAAGGCGAGATAATGCGTACGCGACTGCATCTCCAGGTATTCGGTCAGCTCGGTGGAAATACCGCACAGTGAGGGCGGGCCGCCGGGGGTGACCGTCAGCGGCATCTTGATCGTCAGAAAGGTTCTGACCTGGCCGTCATGCTTCAGGACACTGCGCTCTTCCAGGGTGGTCTTTTCTCCCGACCCCAGCACGCGACGATCCACCTGAGCGATCTCGGCAGCCGTGGCGGCATCGAAAAACGCCTCGTCGCGCTGACCGATGACGGCGTCCGCCGGGCAGCCGAACAGCTCGCTGATGCGCCGATTGACAAACTGGTAGGTCAGATCGGGGGATTTGATGTAGATATAGGCATCCACGCTGTCCAGAATGGTTGCCAGCATGGCTTCATTGGTGGCCAGACGCATCCGCTGGCTGGCTATCCGCCGCCTCATCAGCAGGCTCGCCACCAACGCCAGCGCCAACACGCCAAGCAGCGCCGCCACTCCCCAGGACAGCCAGCCCGACTGCCCCGGAGACGGCGTAGCCCCCGCCGCCTGCCAATCGCGCAGAGTGGCGAAATACAGCGAGTCGCCGTCGGCCTTCCAACGGGCCAGGTGGTCGTCAATGTTCGCCAGCACCGACTGAGACACCGACGGCGAGGCGGCGTAATACAGCTGGACGGGCTGAAAGACCACGGGAGAACTCTCCAGGCCAGTCTTTTGCGCGCGCCACTCGCCGAACTGACGGCTAGCCGCAGCGGCATCGGCGTCACCGTCGGCAACCCGGGCAAAGCCTTCCTCGAAGCTGGCCACCCGGATCCAGTCGACCGGTATATCAAAGCGCTGGGTAATATCGACCAGGTAGCGCTCCTGAACCGAGCCGCCTACCACCGCCACGCTTTTTTGGGCAAGATCCACCACGGCATCAATGGTGGCGCCTTCGCGCTGGTAGAGCTGCGACCAGCTGTGCAGCACGGGTTCATGGTGAAAGCCGAAGCGCTCGGCCCGCGCCTCGTTCCATGCCACGTCGGGCAACAGGTCGATGTCGCCACGCTCGAGCATGTCGAGGCATCGCTGCCACCCGCATACGACGGGATCGATCTGCCATGCCTCACGCGCAGCGATGGCCGTCAGCAGATCGCCAAAAATGCCGCTCAACTGCTGCTGGCCATCGAGCAGCAGCTTGGGCGGATTGTTATACACACCGACGCGCAGCGTCTCATCGGCCATCACCGCAGGCGCCATCAAGGCACTGCCTATCACCAGCACGCTGCGGGCAAGATAAACACGACGCGCCTGGCGCAGGTTACGCCTCGGCCGGGTCACCGCTAACGCCACCATGAGACCGGTTAGGCACCGGGCATGGTCAGCGGGCCGGCGCGTTCGACGACACGCTGCCAGGCCGGGTCGGCTTCAACACGCTCGACAAAGCGGGCAATCGCCGGGTATTCCGTCATTGACTGCGTCGCCGCAACCGCCTGAAGCGGGAAGCCCATCTGCACGTCGGCGCCGCTTGGCCACGGGCCGGCAAACTGGCCGTGGGCGGCCAGGTAGTCATCGATGACGCGCAGATGCTGGTTGATTTGCGGATAGAGAAAGGTGCTGTTGACGGTCTGGGTAATACCCTTGGCGATTGGCTTCACCAGCCAGGGGGCCCGCTTGGGCAACTGGCCAAACACCAGCTTCATGACCAGCAGCGGCATCAGCGAGCCTTCCGCATAATGCAGCCAGTAGCGATAGTCCACCCAGGCGTTGAGGTCGCTGCCGTCGGGCTGGCAACGTCCCTCGCCGTAGCGCTGCAACAGATAGTCGATAATCGCTCCGGACTCGGCCACGGTGAACTCGCCGTCGGTGATCACCGGCGACTTGCCCAGCGGGTGCACTTTCTTGAGCGCTTCAGGGGCTAGCTGAGAGGATGCATCACGCTGATAGACACGGATCTCGTAGTCGAGCCCGAGGGTTTCGAGCAGCCATAAGATACGATGTGAGCGGGATTGTTCGAGATGGTGAACGTGTATCATGGACACTCCATAGGCGATTGAGCACGCCGACATTGCGTCGACGACAGACTTCCTTTCACTGTGCGCTCATTCAGCATAGCAGCGTTGGCCATCAAGGAGTAAACCCCTGTCGCCTGACATGCCCAACGCTACGTCGCCCGGTGCCTCTCTGCCATCCCCGCGCGAAGCAGCGAGATTAGCGCTTCGCCAGAGGGTGGCGGCGCTCCCCACGCTGATACGCCCGCACGTGCTGGTAAATGTCGATGGCGGTGCGAATCGCCTCCGCCTCATCCCGGTCAGGGGCTATCACCGGGCCTCGTTCACGTCCGTCGGCGTTGACCAGCGCGGCCACTTCCTCATGGTAGCGCGCCAGCAAATGCTCAAGGTTCATGCGCACGCGCTGGATCTCCAGACGAAAGGCATCCCGCTGCTCTTTGCGCCGCATCACTTCCAACGGATCCGTGGCGGCCTCCATGATGCTATCCAGTGTGTTATTCACCAGCTTCTCAGCGGTATTGAGGTTGGGGATAACCTCATACACGACGTCATGCAACGACACGTCGGAGGTGGGGTGCAGCATAGTAAGGTTCAACCAATGGTAAGCGGGTGGATACTGATAAATCGGCCTTGCTCAGAAAACTTTAATCGGTAGGTGCCGTAGACGCCATCATGGGTCATCACCCGGCGCAGTGCTTCTGCCGGAAACACCACCCGGCGACCGTCCAGGCTATAGGTGTACACCTGGGCAATACGCCCCTCATAGTGCGCGAGGCAGGCCTCGTAAGACAGCTTGATGACCACATCCACCGTTTGCATGATCTCGATTCCCTGCCGCTCATTCACCCGGTGCTTACTTGCGCAACCGGCCCGCCTCGACGATACTTCAAGCTACTCGTATTCTCCGCATGGGTATTTTGCCATGACCATCGCCGTATTGGGGGCCGCATCGCTTTCAGCCTGGGCATCGCCAACATTCAATGCCGGCGCCGCCACACATACCCCCTCGACCAACAACACCGCCACCAACCCCGGAAGCTCCCCGACCGGAGATACCGATGATCAGGCTTCCCCGCGCGACGAAGTCGGCGTTGCACCTAAGGCGGCCGACGGTACTCCCATGGCCCCCGAACAGATCGAGCAGTTGGAACAGCTCAAGCAAACCGACCGTGCCGTGCGCCAACACGAAATGGCTCACCAGACGGTGGGTGGCGCCTACGCCGGCGGGGCAAGCTACGATTACGAAGTGGGGCCCGACGGCCAGCGCTACGCCGTGGCCGGCGAAGTGTCGATCGATTATGGCCCGGTGCCCAACGACCCGAAGGCGACCATCGAGAAGATGCAGACGGTGATTGCCGCCGCGATGGCACCCGCTGACCCGTCACCCAAGGATTACCAGGTCGCCGCCCAGGCCAGGCAATACCTGCTGGAGGCCAAGCTGGAGGCCGGCATGCAGACCATCGAAATGGATAAGGCACGCGCCGGAGCAGAAAGCGACAACCGCGCTGACGAGTCCACGCCCGCCAATGCGCCTACTCCCATCAGCGATACACCCAGCGCTGCCTGATCCGCTAGCGGCTGACTAGTGCGTCCTGCCCAGCGCGATCCAGTCGGCCCGCTTGGGCCACGCCACCAACCATTTGGGCAGCTCGTCGGCAGGCATGGGGCGGGCAATACCGTACCCCTGCGCCAGCTCACACCCCAGGGCGATCAACGCTTTAGCGTGCGCCAGCGTCTCCACCCCTTCCGCAAGCATCGGCCGCTGAAAGCGGTTTGCCATGTAGATCACGCTCTCGACGATGGCCATGTCGTCCGGGTCGCTGAGCATGTCGCGGACAAAGCTCTGGTCGATCTTGATCAGATTCACCGGCAGCTGGCGTAAATGCGTCAGCGATGAGAACCCGGTGCCAAAGTCATCGATCGCAAAGTTGACGCCCAGCGCCTGGCACTCGGCCATGGTGGTCAGCGCTGCCTGGATATCGTGCATGGCGGCGCTTTCCAACACCTCCAGCTTGAGCATCGCCGGCGGTACCGTCGGGTAGCGCGCCAGCAGCTCACCCAGACGCTGGCTGAAGTTGCCCAGCAGCAGGTGCGAAGGGCTTATGTTGACGTTGATAGGCAGCATGATGCCCGCTGATTGCCATATCACCAGCTGGCGCATTGCCTGCTCCAGCACCCATTCGCCAAGATCGACCTCGAGCGGTGTCGCTTCAATGGTCGGCAGAAACTGCCCCGGCGCCATCAGCCCACGCTCGGGATGCTGCCAGCGAATCAGCGCTTCAACCCCAACAACCCGACCGGAGCACATATCAATCTGGGGCTGGTAGTAAAGTCGCAGCTCGTCGCCTGCCAACGCATCCAAAAAGCGCTGACGTTGCTCGTGGCGCACCTGTAGCAGCCGGTCGTGATTGGGGTCAAAGACGTGGTAGGTGTCGCGACCGCGCTGCTTGGCTCGGTACATGGCCTGATTGGCATGGCGCAGCAGACCATCTCCCTGAACCGGATCATCGGGATAAAACGTCACCCCGAGGCTGGCCGTGAAGTGAACCGTGTGCCCATCAATGAACAGCGGCCGGCGAATGGAGGCCAGCAGATTCTCGAAGAAGGCGTCATCTACGCCGTGATGCAGCAGCAGCACAAATTCATCGCCGCCCACCCGGGCCAGCACATCGTCGCCGAACAGCAGGTGGCTGATGCGCTGAGCGAAGGTCGAGAGCAGCGTATCGCCGACGCTTGAGCCCAGCCGGTCATTGATCGACTTGAAGAAGTCGATATCCAGCGAGCAGACTGCGAGCCGCATCTGCTGGCTTTCCGCATGTTGCATGGACTCCTGGATAAGCTGGGTGAGCAGTTGAAGGTTGGGCAAGCCGGTCAGGGCATCGAAGTACACCTCCCGGCTGAGGTGCCGAGCGTGGGCAGGGATAGCGGAGAGGTCTGCCAGCACGATGACATGATGGTCGATACCGCCGGCTGAGTCGCGTACCCGATTGATCGACATCATGCCGGGATAGAACTGACCATCGTGGCTGCGGTAACTCACCTGACTTTTACTGCGGTCGCGCAGTTGGAGCTCCTCGCGCATCAGCCGCGTGGTTCGGCTATCGTCCAGCGGCAGGATACTGAACGCCTCGGGGGTCTTGCCCTTGACCGTTTCCAGGGTACAGCCGGTGAGTTCGCCGAAGGCCGGGTTGACTTCGATCACGCGGTTGTCGGCGTCGGTGATGATGATCGCCTCGTTGGCGTACCAGAAGGCTGAATGAGCCGGAAAGCGTGTGGACGGGGCTGAGGTATCAGAGATGTTAAGTGCATCGCTAGCGTCAGGCGTTAACGACGATGCGCGGGACTGAGGCAAAGGCTGCGCCTTTGGCGTCGTGAAAGACTGGCTCATACGTCCCTGCTCTCCTCGAATAATGGTGGCCTTGGTGGTGCACCCGGGGTTACGCCCTCCCCCGGCACACGCCGTTTGATCGCTATATTATCATCCTCCGTTTAACCCTGCGCGACCCGACAATCGTCGCGAATCAACGAACTACGAATACTCGAGGCTTTTCAGCCCCGAGCCGGAAAGGTACTTTCTGACGACCTTATTAATACTTTATCGGCCTAGCTGAGCGAAAGTTGATAGCTGTCGCGCACCTGATAGGCATTCATTTTGCTGGTCATGTCATCGGCCTGCTCGTCCAGCGAGCGGCTGGCCGCCGCCACTTCTTCCACCAGCGAAGCATTTTGCTGGGTCACGTCTTCCAACTGGGCCATGGCGCGATTGATTTCCTCGATCCCTGCTGATTGCTCGTGGGTGGCCGAGGCCATCTCGTCCATCAGGCCCGCCATCTGGCCAACGCGCTGAGCAATCCGCTCAAGGGTGGTGTTGGTCGAGGTCACCAGGGTTTCGCCTTCGGCAATCTTGCTCACGTTATTGTCGATCAGGTGGCGAATCTGATTGGCTTCTTCGGCGCTACGGCTGGCCAGCTTGCGCACTTCGTCAGCCACGACCGCGAAACCACGCCCATGCTCGCCCGCCCGCGCCGCCTCGACCGAGGCGTTGAGGGCCAGCAGGTTGGTCTGGAAGGCAATGTTGTCGATGGCTGCCACGATGCTGGTGACCTGCTCGTTGGCCTGCTGGATCAGCTGCATGGCCTGCTGGGCTTGTGATGCTACCTGGGTAGCCTCTTTGGCCTGGCTGGCGACATCGCCCGTCATCTGCTGGGCCTGCTGAGCATTATCGGCGCTTTGGCGTACCGTGGCGGTAATCTGCTCCATGCTCGACGCCGTTTGCACCAGCGAAGCGGACTGCTCCTCGGTACGCTGGGCAAGATCCTGATTCCCCTGGGCGATCTGGTTGCTGGCGACCGCCACCGACTGGGCATTGCGCTTGATATCGGCCACCATGGTTTCGGTCACCGCCGACGACTCGTTGAAGGCGTGATAGAGCTTCGACAGCTCGTCGCTGCCCGGCACGCTCAACCGCTGGGTCAGGTCATTGCCGCGGCTGGCGATGTTCGCCAAGGCGTGCTGCAACGGCTGAGTAATCGCTCGCACGATCAGCATAGCCGCGGCGATGGCCACCAGGCTTGCCACCAGGACAATCAGCGCATACTGCCAGAGTGCCTGCTGGGCGGCCTGGCGCAGCGTTGCCGTGTCCGCGATCACCGCCCCGACCACCTGGTCTTCCAGTGCCTTCAAGCGGCCAATCTTCACCGTCTGCCACTCGAACCACTCTTCCGGATCAACCCCATAGCCGCCCTCGTCTGCCTGGCGGATCGCCAGCTCGCGACGTTCCCGCAGCCGGTCAATCTCGGCGCCGCTCAACGCCTGGGCCAGCTGCTCGCGGCTGGCGTCCTGGGCCAGCACGCGGAAGCTGTCCAAAAAGGCCTGCTCCTTACCCAGCAGCGACAGGAAACGCTGCAGCATGGCCGGCGGCATACCGTCCGCAGCAAACGCATTGGCCAGCATCGCGCGCTCGATACCGGCCAGATCCTTGGCTTCCAGCAGTTGGTAATAGGCACTCAGCCGGCGGGTAATATCGCCCTCGCGGGTGAGCTGGGCAAGCCCGCCCACAAAGGCCATCAGCTGACCGTTGATGGCGGTGTAATGGCTCAGCGCCTCACCGGTCTCTACCTCCAGCGCATCGACACGGTTGCGAAGGGCCGCCTGACGCTGCCAGCGATCGTCAATCGCGCTCAGCTGCTGGCGAACGGCGGGCGTCAGCGAGGCTTGGTTCAGCGTGGACTGCTGAGATTGAAACGCCTCCACAGCGGCGTCGGTCTTGGGCCGCTGCTGGCGCAGCCGGTTACCGAACGTCTCTCCTTCACTCCCCAAGTAGCCCGCCGTCATGCCGCGTTCAAGCTGCATTTGATGCACGGCGTCCCCGGCCCGCTGGGCAAGCTCGGTCATGGCATGTAGGCGATCGAACTCCAGGACCGTCGCACGGCGTTCCAGAATCCCCTGCGTGGCGAACCAGGCCAGGGCCAGCAGCGGCAGCACCAGCACGCAGGCAAATTTGAACCGCATCGGCATGCGGTTAACGATAGTTTTCATTGTTTAGCCTTACAGTTACAGCGTGGTCGGGGGAGGTAAGCGGCGTACTCATATCGTTATAATCGCGCAGGTGTCACGCGTGGAATCAAGTTGGCCGCATTAGGCCACGGTAGCCCATAAGGATGAGGTTTTGATGAGCGATACGTGGCGAGAAAGGGGCAGTATAGGGCGTCAGAAAAGGCATTTACTGACCTGGATCAACAAAGCCAGCGGGTAAGAAGACGCCATGCAGGGGACGGAGGGGCGAGGGGCGCCCGGAAGGCGCCGCTGACGTTGACTTACATGATGGCGTGGCGGACGCGGGCGGAAATCCATTCCGAGACCAGCACGGTGACGAAAATCATCAGGAAGATGACGCTGACCTGATCCCAGGCAAGGCTATTGATCGAGGCATTCAACTGCAGGCCGATGCCGCCGGCGCCCACCAGGCCCAGCACCGTCGACTCGCGGATATTGATATCCCAGCGATACACACTGATCCCGGCGAAGGCCGGCATGACCTGGGGCAGTACGCCATAGTTCATTACCTGCATGCGGCTTGCACCGGTGGCGCTGATCGCCTCGACCGGCGTGGGATGTATTTCTTCGATGGCCTCATAAAGCAGCTTGCCGACAAAGCCGATGGAGCGCAGGGCAATGGCGATGATCCCCGCCAGCACACCGGGGCCTAGAATGGTCACCAGCAGCATCGCCCAGATCAGCGAGTTGATCGAGCGCGACGAGACGATCACCATCAGCGCGGCGCTGCGCACCAGCGGGTGCGGCGTGGTATTGCGGGCGGCCAGAAACGCCACCGGAAACGCCATGGCAATGCCCAGCGCGGTGCCCAGGGTGGCAATGTTCAGGGTGTCCCACATGGGCTTCCACAAGACATTGGCGTAGCCCCACGCCGGTGGGGTCATGCGGCTGATCAGGTCGGCTCCCTGGCGGCCGGCGTCTTCGACAAACACCCACATGGTGTTATCCGAAATCAGCTTCCAGCAGAGCAGAAACAGGCTGACCCCTGCCAGCCAGGCCAGGTACTGCAGCCATTGTGCGCGGGTCGTACGCCGCCGCCAGACCGGTTGACCCAAAGGTGAGGTGGAAACGGGCATTCAACTTCTCCACAAAATATCGATTCAGCAAGGACTGATTCAGGGTTATTGGGTCCAGCGGCGGACATGGCTCGAACTGTATTCGCACAGCAGGACGATGGCGATGATGATCAGCAGGATCGCCGCGGAGGTATCATATTCGTAGCGGCTCAGCGAGGTGTTCAAGGTGGCCCCGATACCGCCTGCGCCGACAATCCCGATTACCGAGGATTCGCGGAAGTTGATATCCAGGCGGTACATGGAAAGCCCGATCAAACGCGGCATGACCTGGGGTTGAATCGCGTGATTCATGGTTTGCCACCAGCTGGCCCCCGTGGCGCGCACTGCCTCGACCTGCCGCCAATCCAGGTCCTCGATGTCTTCGGCCAGCAGCTTGGCCATGAACCCAATCGTCGCGAACGCCAGGGTAATCATGCCGGCAAAAGGCCCGAAGCCGAACATCACCACGAACAGGATGGCGATGATGACCTCCTGAAAAGTGCGTGATACCGCAATGATCGCCCGGCAGACAGTGTAAATCGGCAATGGTGCAATATTGCGCGCGCCCCCCAGCCCGACGGGTATCGCCAGCAGCACCCCAATCACCGTGGAGGTCAGCGTCATGGTCAAGCTTTCCAGCAGGCCCGCGACGATATCGTCGTAACGGCTGACAAAATCGGGCTGCATAAACGCGCCCAGAAAATTCACCGCACGGCCCGCCCCCTCGGCCACGCGCTCCCAGTCCACCTCCACCGAGGCCAGTGCCAACACAAGATACACCAACACCCCAAGGACAATGCCCCAGCGCAGCCGCGGGCTTTCGATCAGCGGTAGCCGCCGCCACTCGCCGCGGCGCGCCGCTTGCTGGCGCGCTGTCAACATCTCGGCCTGCTCGCTCATCGTCCGCCTCCGACGGCCATTGCGGGGGCCGCGCCATACGAGCCTGTATCGCGCTGGTCTTCGCTAACCTCGTCATCCATTGGTTCGGGCGTGGTATCCCAGTCTTCTTCGCCGTAGATCGTGGTGAGGATCTCGCTGGTGAGCTCACTGGGGTCACCGTCGAAGACGATTTCACCCGCCCGCAGTCCGACGATGCGGTCGGCAAACTGCTTCGCCAGCGCCACATCATGGATATTGATAATCGCTGCCAGATCGCGCTCGGCACACAGTTCGCGGATCAAGCGCATGATTTGACGGGAGGTTTTCGGGTCAAGGCTGGCAGTAGGCTCATCAACCAACAATAGCTTGGGGCTTTGCAACAGGGCCCGGGCAATCCCCACACGCTGGCGCTGACCGCCCGATAACGCATCGGCACGTTTATCGATGGCGTGGGTCAAGCCAACCCGCTCCAACAGCCGAAACGCTTCCACGACCGCTTCCTGAGGGTAGCGGCGCAGAAAGCTGCGCCAGAAACCCACGTAACCCAACTGACCTGAGAGCACGTTTTCCATCACGGTGAGTCGATCAACCAGGGCATACTCCTGGAAAATCATGCCCATAGAACGCCGCGCATGGCGCAGCTTGTGGCCGGAAAGCTTGGTAATTTCGGTATTTTCCAGGCGAATGCTGCCCTGGGTAGGCTCAACCAGCCGGTTAACACAGCGAATCAGGGTGCTTTTACCGGCGCCAGATGGCCCGATCAGCGCCATCACCTGTCCCTTGGGCAGGGTTAACTCTATATTGGCCAGCGCCCGATCGCCGGTGGGGTAGCGCTTGGCTACGCCGCTTAGTGTCAACATTTTCCACCTCAAACATATAAAGAAACGGCCAGAAAGGGGAGCCTTCCTGGCCGGTTAACAACGTCCACCTGGCGATCAGTCGCAGTCGTAGGTCACCCCATTGGCATCGGCGATGGTGCGAATCACTTCCCAGTTATCCTGATAGGTAATGGGGATAAACTGGGCTTCGCCGGAGTTGGAGAATTCTTCCTCCAGGGCGGTGCCTTCCCAGTCGTAGCTGAAGAAGGCGTCCTGAATGTCCTGCGCCAGTTCGGGTGCCAGGTTATGGGCCGTACCGTAGGCAGTGGTCGGGAACGTTTGCGAGGTATAAATGACCTCGTAATCACCTTCTTCCACGACGCCACGCGACAGCATCCGACGCGCTACCGAGTTAGCGATGGCCGCGGCCTCATAGTCCTCGTTGACCACGCCTAGAACAGAGTTGTCATGTGAACCCGAGAACGCAGTCTCAAAATCTTCCCCCGCTTCCATGCCGTATTCGGAACGCAGCAGCGCTGACGGCGCGCGGAAGCCCGAGTTGGAGGTCTCGGAGGTAAACGCCAGCTGGCGGCCTTCCAGGTCTTCAACGGATTCGATACCGCTGCCCGGGTAGGTAATGATCTCCATTTCGTAACCGAAGCTGCCGTCCTCGGCGGCCATCATGGCAAACGGACGGAAACCGCCGCAGTTGACCGCTACTGGCACACCACCGGTGTTGAAACCGGCGACGTGCAAACGGCCCGCACGCATGGCTTCCTGCTGGGCAGCGTTGGACTGTACCGGGAAGAACTGCACCTCTTTACCTGTGGCGTCACTCAAATGATCCAGGAAGTCAGACCAGACATCGGCATAGACAGCGGGATCTTCGACCGGCGTATAGGCAAACACCAGCGTGTCCGGGTCTACCCACTGGGCGTCATCGCTGGGGACATCTGCCATCAGATCGCCATCCGCATCCTGGTAGCGGCTGGAAAGATCGGCCTGAACCGCCACGGCTGAAAAGGCAAAGGCACTGGCAACGGCGGCGCTAATGAGGGTACGGGGAAGGGATAACGTCTGCATGAATCACCTGAAGCGTTGTTAGAAGACAGCGTTAATCCTGCCGTCGTTAGATGACAACGGCAGGGCACTTCGATGACCACTGGATGACGGTTTAAAGACCCCACGATGACATCACGCCTGGGTGTTGCCGCCGCGACGCTCCACGAACAGGCTATTGCCGGGGATTTTTTTGGCCTGGTGTTTCAGCTCCGAAAGCTCGGCGGCCACGTCCAGTGCCTTGCAGCGGGCAGCGGGCGCTATTGGCTTGACCGCAATCGACAGGCTAACGAAGGGGTAGAAGCTCGTGGTGCCCTGGCGGTTCTCAATGCAGATACCTCCCCGCTGACGATCTTCGTCTTCGTAGAACCCCGGCGCCATCACCTCCATGTGCTGAAGAATCTCCTCGCAGACACTTTCCCAATGAATCAGCGGCAGTAGCATCATGAAATCGTCACCGCCGATATGGCCGATAAAGCCTCCGACACTCTCCACCTGAGCCTGCAGCAGGCGGGACAGGGCAATGATCATGTGATCCCCCCGGGCGTAGCCGTAGGCATCGTTGAAGGCCTTGAAGTTATCCAGATCAACGTAAGCGGCGGCCACGCCCTCGTCGGCACTCAGGTACCGACTCAAGGTTTCATTGATCAGGATGTTGCCAGGCAGCCCCGTCAGCGGGTTGGCGTGACGCGCCTGGCGAACCTGGATCGCGGTGATCTCGCGCAGCAGGTCGACGATATTGCCCATGCCCAGATAGTCGCCGTCATCGTTGACGATCACGAAGTCTTCCTGCTCGATATCGCGGCTGTCGGTGAGTCGCTGGCTTAAGACGTCCAGCGGCGTACTGGCGCTGGCAATCAACGCCTTAGTATCGGCCACGTCCCCTATCGGACGTTTGCCATACAGTGAGTGACTAAAGGGATTGGTAAACAGGGTGAGAAAAGCGCTGCGCCGCACCACCGCTACGGGCTTACCGTCGTCAACCACCGCCACGCAGCGCAGCGTGGGCTGTTGCCGGAAGCGCTCGGCCAGTACCGGAATTGCACAGTCGGGGGTAACCGCCTCGATGGCCTGACAGATCGACCGAGCCGTACGCCCCGCCGGACTTGCCAGGGGCTCAGCGGCGGGTAGCCGCATTTGAAGATCAAGCGGCGGTTCGGCACTGGGCCTGGCAAAGTAGAACCCCTGGAGCAACGCCAGCCCGCGGTCAAGCTCCCACAGGCAGAGGTGCTCGGCGGCGGTTTCCACCCCTTCGGCGATCAGTTGGCAGTCCAGGCTGCGCGCCACATCCAGAATCGAGCGCAGAAACTCGCGCTTGGCGGGCTCCTGGTCGATGCCCGAAATGAAATGGCGATCCAGCTTGACGAAATCCGGACGCAGTTCCGACCAGTGACGCAGGCTCGAGTGGCCGGCGCCCAGGTCGTCCAGGGCGACCTGGAAGCCCATGTCGCGATAGTGGGCGACGGCCTGGCGCATCAACTGGTAATCATGAATGGGCACGTGCTCGGTGAGCTCGATCACTACGCGCTCGGCAGGCAGGCCGCTTTCACGAATAAACCCAAGCGTCAGGCCTTCCTGGAAATCACGCTCGACAATCGTCAGCGGCATGACGTTGAGAAACAAAAGGTGGGGCAGCCCAAGCTCGGCAAAGCGACGAATCGCCAGGCGGCGGCAGAGCAGATCCAGCTCGACCAGCAGCCCCGCCTGGGTCGCGACCTCGAAAAGCCGCAGCGGCGAATGCAGCGGTGAGCTGCGCGGGCCACGGATCAGCGCTTCGTAGCCGTAAATCGCCTGCTGGCTGGCATCGACAATCGGTTGAAACAGCACCTGTAAATCTTCCGCACGGATGATGCGGTCTAGCCATTGCGCTTCTTGGGCAGTCATTGTCTGTGCGCCACGTTAAATAACGTCTCGATATCCCTGGGGTTGTCTCCTTTTTCAAGAAGACAATCGTGGGTCAATAACGTGACGGGATGATGACAGCGATTAAGGGGCGGCTAATTAACCCTCCCGGGGCGGCATTGCCGGGGGTGGAAAGCAGGCCTCGCCGCCGGCCGCATCCAGCTGGCGAATGTCGACCGGGCAGCCGTGTTCGTCGAGGGTCACCAGCCCGATACCGCTGGCGTTCCAAAGCCGTTCGCCAGCACTTGCACGGTCGGGGTCCCGGGGATGAACACTCAGCTTGCGGCGCTTGGTAAACCAGTTGAGCGGTGACCAGGGGGCATACAGCCAGCGATTGAGCCGGTCAAAGGTGTCCAACAGCGAATCAGGAAAGGTATTTTTGACCCCGCTGGAGGTGATCTGCCATAGCCTGGGCGCCTGCTTGCGGTGACGCACCACGATGTCGTAGGCAAAGGAGTAGTGCACATCCCCGGACAGGATCACGTAGTTGCCGGGCGTTTTGGAATGCTGCCAAATCTGCAATAGCACGTTCGCAGCCCCGCGATGCGCCATCCAGTTTTCGGCGTCGACCATCAGCGGTTTGCCAGCCAGGGTAAACAGCTTCTGGATACCTTCGATCAGCTTGACGCCAAACATCGGCGCAGGAGAAATGATCACCGCGCTGGGCGCTCCGATCAACGCCTGCTGCATTTCAATCAGCGCCTCCCAGTCCATCAACCCGGAAGGGCGCTGCGGGTGTCGCTCGTTACGCCAGCGGCGCGTACGGGTGTCCAGCACGATCAATGGCGGTTCGCCGGCGACCTGAAACGCCCACCCCTGAAAGGCCAGCAGGCGGTCAATCAGCCCATCCTGGGCCACGTTGGCGAGATAGCCGTTACTGTCCACCGACTCGAGCATCGCCTTGGTCTCGTCAATCAGCGGGTTGAGGTTTTCCGGCGCGTTGCCCCATCCCTGACAAAGCAGGTAAGCGATCAGCGCGTTGCCGATAATCTGCTTCGAGAACGGGTGACCGTAGGCACTGCGCTCCCACTCGGCGGTCAGGTTCCAGTCGTCCGTCACATCATGATCGTCGAAGATCATCAGACTCGGCAAATGCGCCATGGCGCGCGCGCACTGGGGCAACCCCGCCACAAACGCCTCAATCACGGCCTGCTCCTGCTGATAGAGCGCGGCGTCCTTGTCACCCAGTGGTGGCTGAGTGGGCGCGATGACCTGCCATGCCACGGGCGACCACACCAGGCAATACATGGCCAGCATTTCGCCAAGCGTCATCAGGTGATTCTGCGCATTGGCCGAGGTAAAGACGGGCTTTTTCACGCCGCCAAAAAAGCGTTCGCGAAGCGCCACGTTGCTGGTGGTATCCGGTAGCAACTGGCTGCGCTGATAGTAGCTGTCGGGGGACGTATAGAGCGCCTGGCTGTCGCTGATGGTCGCCCCTTCCAGATACTCATCGACCAACCCCAGACGTTCCGTCAGGGCATGAATCGCGCGCAGCATCGGCCCTGCCACGTCATCTACATACACCTGGTCGCCGGTCATCAGCAACCACGCGGGCCATTCGCCTGGCGTCGTCTGACGCTCGCCCAACCACTGGTCAGCACGCACCAGACCGTCGGCGCTATCATGGTGGGGCTTGCGGCAGGAGCCGTGCATCAGGCGATGATGCCGCGAGGCGATCACAAACCCCGGATAGTCCTGGTCGTCGTAGCATAACCACGGCGCCCATTCGGGAAGCGACAGGTAACCGCCATCGCACTGCTGCACCTTCAGGTCATAGGCAATGCGCTCATCGCAAGGCAAGGGGGTCGCCAGCGGCACGTCGATCAAATGGATAAACGCATGCTGCCCGACCGGCAGGCATTGCTGGTAAGCCGCTAGCGGATACGTCTGCGCGTGCGGCTTACCGGGGTGCAACACCAGGGACATGGTGAGCGGCCGTGACGTCAGGCACCACATCACCCAGCGTGATGGGGTGATACGGCGCAGAATGGGGCCAACCAATACATCCGGGAGGACTGCCGCGGGGTGGTTCATTGATCGCTCCTTGCCTGTTCGGTGTTCGTGACGCGTTTTCAGCGGCTATCCGGGCGACGAATCACGACGACGGGTAGCGTGATGGTGACCGCCAACCCGCCCAAAGCGGCCCGCTCAAGTTGCATATCGCCACGATACAGAGCGACCAGATCAGCAACGATAGAAAGCCCCAAACCACTTCCCGAACGTTTCTCATCCAGCCGTTTGCCCCGTTGCAGCGCTGCCTGGCAATCAGCAGGGGACATTCCGGGGCCATCGTCGCTGACACACAGCTGGAGGTGTTCGCCATGTGCCTCCAGGGTCAGAATAATCTCGCCCTTCGCCCAACGCAGAGCGTTATCCAGAATATTGCCGACAATCTCCTGGGCATCCTGGGCATCCATGTGCGCTTGCATATCGCGCGGCAGGGTATGCTCAAGGTGGATATCGCGGCGCTGGGCCAGCCTTGCCAGTCCGTTTATCAGCGGCGCCAGGGCTTCATTGAGCGACACGGGCGCTACCCTGCCGCCCTCACCGGCCGCCGAGGCGCGTGCCAGATGGTGGCGCACGGCGCTGTCGATGCGCGTCAGCTCCGCTTCCCAGGCGCTCTGCTGCTCGGCCGGTGCCTGACGGGCCAGCAGACGCATCACACTGAGCGGCGTCTTCAGCGCGTGGGCCAGATTGCCAGCGGCATGGCGACCACGTTCTATCAAGCGTTGGTCACGGGCCAGTACGGCGTTCATGGTGGTGGCCAGGCCGGCCAACTCATCGGGCAGCCGGGTATCCAGTTGCTTGGCCTCGCCGTTTTCCACCTCGCGCAGGTTGGCTCGCATACGCCGCAACGGCGCCAACCCCCAGCGAATCTGTAACGCCAGCACCGTCAACAGCAGCGTGCCCAAGCCGACTAAACCGCCCCATAACCACTGCTGAAACTGGCGCACATTGTCCATCAATGCCTGGTCTTCAGCTGCAACGCTGATATGCAGCGGCTGCTCGAGCGGTGCCAGCTGTATATCGCGCTCGACCAGGCGCAGCGAACTTGCCCGGGGACCGTTCACGGTTCGGGCAATGAGCGTGTTGCCGTCATGGGTCGGCAGGCGCTGATCCCATAGCGAGCGCGAGGTGAGCGTGTGCTGCTGACCGTCGGTCATCTGCCAATACCAGCCGGAGTAAACCTGATCGAAACGCGGATCACCCAGATCGCGATCAAAGATCAGTCGCTGCTCGACACGGTCAAAGGCGACCCCGGCGATGACCACATTGAGCAAGGCTTCCAGGCGATCATCGAAGGCCTGCGTCGCCGACTCACGATAGTGATGGGACAGCAAGAACCCCGCTAAAGGCAGCCCGACGATGACGATCATCAGGGTCGCCACTAATAGACGGCTGGCGATTGAGCGACGCGCAATGCGGCCCTGCCAACATGGCCAGGGCATCATCCCGCCGCCGGCTGCTCGGCCAACAGGCGGTAGCCCTGGCCGCGCTGGGTGACAATGCGCCATGCGCCCAACTTGCGTCGTAATCGGCTGACCTGAACATCAATGACGTTGGAATCGGGTTCATGGTCACGGTCGTAGACGTGTTCGGACAGCTCAGTGCGGCTCACCACCCGGGGCGCGGCGTGCATCAAATAGCTCAACAGTCGCGTTTCCTGGGCGGTCAGCGATACGGGGCGGCCCGCTAGCGCCACGTGCTGGGTATGGGTATCCAGGCTTAACTCTCCCATCCTGAGCACCGGGTGCGCGTGCCCGTGGCTACGGCGAACCAGCGCACGCAGGCGAAACAGGACCTCAGCGGATTCAAACGGCTTGGTGACATAGTCGTCGGCGCCAGCGGAAAAACCGGCCGCTTTATCGGCCCAACGTTCACGCGCGGTTAAAATCAGTACCGGCAGATCAATGCCGTCTTCCCGCCATGCCGCCAGCCAACGGATGCCATCACCATCAGGCAGCCCAACGTCCAGAATCAAGCTGTCGTACGCTTCGGTGCGCACCAGAAAGTCGGCTTCCTGACCGTTGAACGCATGCTCTACCAGCCAGTCACCATCGCGTAATGCCTGGCCCAGTTCGCGGGCTAACGCCTGGTCATCCTCTACCAACAAACACTTCATCGGCTCACCACTGTTTCTGCCTTCTACTGCGGGCGGCGCATGTCATTGATCCGTACGCCTTCCATCTTCATAAGCTGCCCGGTCTGGCCATCAAATTCAAACTCTACCACCTGGTTTTGCGGACCGAGCAGTTTGATTTCATACTCGACGTAGCTACCTTCACGCTCGACCTCAACTTCCAGTACCTCGCCGATATAATGAGCCTCCAACCAATCGAGAATGGTTTCCAGCGGCACCACATCGCCTCGGCTGACGTCACCGTGTAATGATTCCCACGAGGAGTCGGAAGCCGCCTGCCCGGCTGCCAAGCAAAGCACGACCACCCCTCCCGCCGCCAGGCGCCGCAGGATAGGTCGATCGCGGAATTGTTGCCGCGTGGTAAGGAAGGACATCATGTGTGTCATCATCTCAGCATGCCAAACTCAACATGAACGCCAGATGAACCGCTTTGTCAGCTTAAGGAAAGCATAGTGGGGGTATAACGTCACTGTCGCATTCGCCGAATGCCGTTTACCACCTCGAATGGAAAGAAGGAATTAACCATGAACACGATGAAAAAAATGCTGATTATCCCGACCTCGGCGTTACTGCTTACGGCAGCGGTAGGCACGGCCCAGGCGGACTCTCTGGCGATGGACCGGATTGACGATGTGCTGACCCACGCCAATGATTATGGCTTTACGCATTTTGAAGAAGTCAGCATCAATAGTCGTGGCCGCGCCGAAGTCGAAGGCTGGCTCGACGATGAGTGGTACGCCGATGTCAGCTTTTCAATCGATAACGGCGAAACGCTGGAAGAAAAACGCGAACGGCTAATTACCGGTGCCTGGGGCATGAGCGAAGACGATATTCGCCAGGCGCTGAACGTCGCCAGCCAGGAAGGCATGGTCGAGTTCGAAGATATCGACATCGATGAAAGCGGCATGATTGAAGTAGAAGGCCGTGGCGAAAACGGCCGTGAGTTGGAAATCAGTGTGCGCCAGGGCTCCTACGATATTACCCAGATGGATCGCGACTGATCTTTAACCATGTCGTTTTACGGGCTCCCAGGGGGGAGCCCGTTTGCGTTACTGCCACCCGCCCCTATCAATCCCTGATCATGCGCCTGCAGAGACGGCCTCTTCCATATCAGCGGTAAGCGTGTTACCAAAAGCCGTCGTCATTACGCTTTATAACCCCTCGCATGCCCTGGGAATTCCACCATGATCAGCCATCGCCTGACCGCCAGACTACGCGGGCCGGAGAACAACGCTTGAAGCCGCCCGGTTACCTGGAAGGTGTGGCGTCGACATATCAAGACGCCTTATTGCGTGACCTCGCCTGGCTGGTCGTGACACCGGATATCGTGGCGTTCCCGCCATCCAGCCCATTTTCAGGCCGCCCCAGTCAGGCCGAGCTGGGGTTAACTGGCGTCCTGGAAACCTGGCTGAATGGCTTGGCGATACCGGAGCTGGCCCGCAATGGTCGTCAAGCTAGCCGAATGGGGCACTATCACGAACAGCTATGGCACTGGCTGCTGGACCGCGCGCCCAACACGCGCCTGCTGGCCCATAACGTGCGCATTACCCGCAGGCGCAACACCCTGGGCGAGCTGGATATGCTCTACCGCAGGCGCGACAACCCAGCACCGGTGCATCTAGAAGTGGCGATCAAGTTTTATCTGGGATTGCCCGACGGGCCGGGAGCGGTCACCGATCAGGGACGTTGGATCGGCCCGGGCGGTCTGGATAGTCTGGCGCTCAAATGCCGTCATCTGCAGCGCCATCAGTTGCCGCTCTCGGCCACGCCGCTGGCGCTCGACACCCTGCGCCACTGGTTGACGCCTCGCGACCTTGGGCCAGCGACGCCTGACCTGCCGGCCGTGCTCGCTCAGCGGCTGGCGATGCCGGGGGTGCTGTTTTACCCCTGGCATGCGCCGCTACCGCCGCCGGAAGGTGCCGCACCCGGGCACCGGCGTGGCCGCTGGTGCCACGTCAGCGACTGGCCGGCCCTTGCCGCCACGCTGCCCGGGGATTACCGGATTGCCTGGCTGGAAAAGCCGCACTGGCTGGCACCGCCGCCGCTAGAGACCTTTATGCCGCCCGGTATGCGCGTCGAGTGGCTGACAAAAGCCCTGTACCAGCCCCAGCAGGTGATCGTCTACTGCCCTGCCGAGCAGCGCAGCGAGCGACTATTCATCGTACCCGACAATTGGCCCCGCCAAGTGCCTCTGCCGCCGCGCTAAACCACCACCAGATTATCCCGGTGGATCAGCTCGTGGGCTTCCACATACCCCAGGATGGCTTCAATCTGGTGGCTGGGCTGGCCCGCCAGCAGTCGCGCTTCATCGGCGCCGTAGTTGACCAGCCCCTTGGCAACGGTCATGCCCTTCTCATCGACACACGCCACCATATCGCCGCGCTTGAAGCTGCCCTGAACGTTCCGCACGCCCACCGCCAGCAGGCTGGAGCCCTTGTCACGCAGGACTTTCACGGCACCGGGGTCGAGCACCAGGGTGCCGCGCACCTGAAGCTGCCCGGCCAGCCAGCGCTTGCGCGCCGCGATGGGCGCCTGCTCGGGATACAACAGCGAACCCAGCGACTCACCGGCCATCAGCCGGGTGATGACGTCCGGCTGCCGGCCATTGGCAATCACCGTCACGGCGCCGGAACGGGCCGCCAGTTGGGCGGCGCGCACCTTGGTGGTCATGCCGCCCCGCCCCAGCGCCCCGCCGCTGCCGGCAACCGCCGCCAGGCGTGGGTCGTCGGCGCGGCCTTCGCTGATCAGCTGCGCCTCAGGGTGGTGGCGTGGGTCGGCATCGAACAGCCCGTCCTGGTCGGTGAGCAGCAGCAGCGCGTCGGCTTCCAGCAGGTTGGCGACCAGCGCGCCCAGGGTGTCGTTATCGCCAAAGCGGATCTCGTCGGTGACCACGGTGTCGTTTTCGTTGATCACCGGGACCACGCGCATGCCGACCAGGGTACGCAGCGCAGAAAGCGCATTGAGATAGCGTTTGCGGTTGGAGAGATCGTCATGGGTCAACAGGATCTGCGCGGTCAGCATGTCGTGGCGCGCGAAATGCTGTTCATAGCACTGGGTCAAGCCGTTCTGGCCCACGGCGGCGGCGGCCTGGAGCTCGTGCACCGCGCTGGGGCGAGCCTGCCAGCCCAGCCGCACCATACCGGCGGCAACCGCGCCCGACGACACCAGCACCACCTCGACACCACGCTGGTGTAAAGCGGCTACCTGGTCGACCCAGCCGCCAATGGCGGGGTCATCCAGGCCACGGCCGTCGTTGGTCAGCAGCGCGCTACCCAGCTTGACCACCACGCGGCGAGCTCTGCTCAACGCCGCTCTACCCAGCACCGACTCGTTGCTAGCCACGTCGCCCATCTCCCTTGAATGTTTCAGCCCTGTCGACGCTAGACGTTAAGGCGCGTATTCAACGTCCACGTCGTAATCATCATCGTCGAAATCATCATCGTCTTCATCGTCAGGCTTACGCCGACGACCCAGCCGCGCTTCGGTGCGCGCCACCGACTCTTCCTCCATACGCCGGCGCATTTCCTGCTCGCGGGCATGGGCTTCTTCGTCTTCGTGCTCCAGGCGCTGCTGTTCGGTGAGCCAGCGGTAGGCGGCCTGCACCAGTTTGTCGGTGCCGTCGCTGCTGATCGCCGAAATGCGGAACACCGGCCCCTGCCAGTTAAGCGCATCGATAATCGCCTGGGCGCGCGCCTCGCGCTCTTCTTCATGCAGCAGGTCGAACTTGTTCAGGACCAGCCAGCGGGGGCGCTCGGAAAGCGCCGGTGAGAACTGGCCCAGTTCGTGAACGATGGCCTTGGCCGCCTCGACCGGGTCGGACTCGTCGAATGGCGCGACATCGACCACGTGAAACAGCAGCCGCGTGCGGGTCAGGTGCTTCAAAAAGCGCAACCCAAGTCCCGCGCCATCGGACGCGCCTTCGATCAGGCCAGGCACGTCGGCCATGACGAAGTGCTCGTGCATGCCAAGCTTGACCACGCCCAGGTTGGGCACCAGCGTGGTGAAGGGGTAGTTGGCCACCTTGGGCTTGGCCGCCGATACCGAGCGAATCAGCGTCGACTTGCCCGCGTTGGGCATGCCCAGCAGCCCCACGTCGGCCATGACTTTCATTTCAAAGCGCAGGTTGCGGCGGTCGCCTTCGGTGCCCGGCGTGGTGCGCCGTGGCGCACGGTTGGTGGACGACTTGAAGTGGATGTTACCCAGCCCACGACGTCCGCCTTCGGCCACCAGCACCACCTGCCCGATCTCGGTGACGTCGGCGATGACCTCGAGGGTATCCTCGTCGATCACCGTGGTGCCCACCGGCACCTTGACGTGCAGGTCATCACCGGCCTTGCCGCTCATCTGGCGGCCCATACCGCCCTGACCGTTTTCCGCCTTGTAGAAGCGCTGGTATTTGAAATCGATCAGCGTATTCAGCGCATCGTCACCGATCAGGTAAACGCTGCCGCCGTGCCCGCCGTCGCCCCCGTCAGGGCCGCCTTTGGGCACGTATTTTTCGCGGCGAAAGCTGAGACAGCCATTGCCGCCTTTTCCCGCCTCAACAATGATGGAGGCTTCATCGACGAACTGCATTGGTTTCTCCCGGCCGCTTTCGCCGCCCGATAGTCACCCGACCTTTGCTTCATGCATTCAGCAAAAGGGGTAAACAGACAAAAAAGCCCCGCCATGGCGGGGCTTTTTCTCGCAAATGCGAGCGCAGCGTTAGCCGTTTACTCGGAAACGATGCTAACGAACTTGCGGTTGTGCGGACCCTTGGTCTCGAACTTCACATAGCCTTCATTCAGAGCGAAGAGCGTGTGATCGCGACCCAGGCCAACGCCGGTACCCGCGTGGAAACGCGTGCCGCGCTGACGAACGATGATACTGCCGGCGCTTGCTGCCTGGCCACCAAAGAGTTTCACACCTAAGCGTTTGGACTCGGAATCGCGACCGTTACGCGTGGAGCCGGCTGCCTTTTTATGTGCCATTGCAAAATCCTCCTAAAAGGGAATTGACCGCTTACGCGGAAATTCCAGTAATTTTGACTTCAGTAAACCACTGGCGATGACCCTGACGCTTCATGCTGTGCTTACGGCGACGGAATTTGATGATCGTCACCTTGTCGCCGCGGCCATGGGAAACCACTTCGGCAGACACTTTCGCACCGCCAACCAGCGGCGCGCCGACGTTGACGTCGTCGCCGTCGGCAACCAGCAGCACTTCGTCAAACTCGATTGTCTCGCCAGTGGCGACTTCGATCTTTTCAAGCTTGAGGGTCTGGCCTTCCTGAACGCGGTACTGTTTGCCACCGCTCTTGATAACTGCGTACATGTCTCTCTCCGGACGTCGGTATTGCCGTTTCGATAACTTAAACGGCCGCTCATCGGCTGACGCTCTTGTCGACCTGCGGCGAGTGGCGCCCCTTTTGGCAGCCATCTGACAGGGAGCATGATGAGTGGGTCGCGGATTATAACGATGTTTGAACCGAGCCACAAGGCCTATTGCGCCCCGGCAAGCCCAGGCGCCACCCGGCAGCCGCGGCGTCTTGACGCCCAACGGACAGCCCCATAGCATGACTTCAACCTAGCGCGGCTCCTGCCGCCTCCATCTGCCGCGATGAACACTCCATGACCGCCAACGTCTCATCAGCCCAACCTGCCAGCTCGCTGCCCTCTCCGCTGCACGCCGTGGTAGCGGATGACTTCGATGCCGTAAACCGTACCATCGTCGCCCAGCTCAATTCCAAGGTGCCCCTGGTCGAAACCATCGGCCAGTACATCACCGAAAGCGGTGGCAAGCGCCTGCGCCCCCTACTGGCGCTGTTGGCCGCGCGGGCGTTGAACTACACCGGCGACAAGCATGTTCCGCTCGCCACGCTGATCGAGTTCATGCATACCTCGACGCTGCTGCACGACGACGTGGTGGATGAATCGCACATGCGCCGGGGTAAGAAAACCGCCAACGATGCCTGGGGCAATGCACCCTCCGTGCTGGTCGGCGACTTTCTCTACGCGCGTTCGTTTCAGATGATGGTCGACGTGGGCTCGATGCGCATCATGGCGATTCTATCCGGGGCGACCTGCGTCATTGCCGAAGGCGAAGTCCAGCAGCTGACCAATATCGGCAATCCCAGCGTTTCCGAGGACGACTACTTCGAGACCATCCTCGGCAAGACCGCCATGCTCTTCGAAGCCGCGTCCCACAGCGGCGCCGTGCTGGCCGAGGCGACGCCCGAGCAGGAACAGGCGCTGCGCTATTACGGCCGCTATCTGGGCCTCGCCTTCCAACTGATCGATGACCTGCTGGATTACCAGGGCGACGCCAAGGCCATGGGCAAGAACGTCGGCGACGACCTGGCCGAGGGCAAGCCGACGCTGCCGCTGATCCGCGCCATGGAACAAGGCACGCCGGAACAGGCCAAGCTGATCCGCCAGGTAATCCGCGACGGTGGACTTGAGCAGTTGGACGCCGTCCTCGATATCGTTCACGCCACCGGCGCGCTCGACTATACCCGCGCCCGCGCCGAGGCGATGGTCGACAAGGCGCTCCTGCAGCTCGAACAGCTGCCGGAAAGCCCCTACCGCGATAGCATGGCCCAGCTCGCCCGCCTCGCGGTCGACCGGCAAACATAAAGTTGCGTTTTTGACGCCTGGCAGGCTTGAAAAAAACGGTCCGGCTACGTATGATTTCTCTCCGTTGTCGAGCACTGCTGACAACGCCTCGGAATATAGCTCAGCTTGGTAGAGCGCTGCCTTCGGGAGGCAGAGGTCGTAGGTTCGAATCCTGCTATTCCGACCAGATATTTCAAAGCCTTAGGCCAACTTCTCTATTACGCGCCTGAGTCTCACGTGACCAAATCGTGACTTAACGCCCTCGGCCATGCCGGGGGCGTTTTGTTTCCAGCTCCTGTTTTTCATCCAGTCTGGCAACCGCTGAACGCACATTCTCGGGTGCCAGGTGTGCGTAACGCTCCGTCATGGCGATGGTGCTGTGGCCTAGTAGATCCCGCACTTCGGCCAGAGGCACGCCCGAGGTCACCAGCCAGGCGGCGCAGGTGTGCCGCATATCGTGAACCCGAAAGTCGTCGAGTCCCGCCTTTCGGCACACCGTTGCCCAGGTCTTCTTGATGTCCGCAATCCGCCTGCCCTTCTGATTGCAGAACACCCAAGGGGTGTCGGCGCAGTACCGCATGCGGAACCTGAGCCGGGACAGGATCGCCTGCCGAGCGGCTTCATTTAGCGGCACGCTGCGCCGACGCCGGGTCTTGGTATGCTCGGCTTCCAGGTGGATCAATCTCGCCTGAAGATCCACCCGTGACCATTCCAGACCAAGAAGCTCGCCGCGGCGACAGCCCGTATTGAGCGCCAGCGCGATGAAGTCGGCCAGATACCCTGGCCGCTCGTGATCGCGGGCGGCCTCCAGCAGTACGTCGGCCTCTCGACGGGTGATCCACCTCACACGCCCTTCCGGCTCTCTGAGCCGCCGCTTTTCGCAGGGGTTGGGCACAGCCCAATCCCATTCCTTGCGGGCATGGTTGAGGGCAGCCGACACCAGCCCAATTTCTCGGTTGATGGTGCCGTTGCTGGCCCCAGCCTTGCGGCGATCCACTATGTACTGGCGTATATCCCCCGGCGTAAGCTGGTTCAGATCCCGGCCTGTGAACCTGGGATACAGGTTCTTCAGACTCCAGATATGGCGCTCAGTGTTGCGCATCATCCCTTCCAGCTCCTCCAGGTACGCCAGCATCAACTCGTCGAACGTTCTTGACGGCTGTTCGTCCCACTGCCTTTCCATGTGCGCTTCAAGGCGCCATTTACTCAGCAGCGCTTCGGCTTCCCGCCTGCCTTCGACGGATTTGGCGATGCCAGTCGAGCGCCTAACGCGCTTGCCGCTTGCCTCGATGTAGGACGCCCAGTAGTACGGGGAGTCCGTGCGTTCGTAGATGCCGTCTTGACGACGGTTAGTCTTGCGCTTCGGCATGTGCTGTCTCCTTGCACATCCGGCCCCGCGCTTTCGTCATTATGCGCTGGCGCCATACTTCGTGCCACCCAGTGACGGGCGACGTCGGCTGGAACTGTGATTCGGCGGCCAACCCGCACGGCGGGCAGGTCGCCTTGCTCGATCAGTCGGCGAACCGTTCGCGTCGAAACGCCACCCAGTTGGCGTGCGGTTTCTTCAAGACTCCAGAGCAGTGCGTCAGCCATGGTGCACCGCCTTGCCGGAACACGATTCCTCCAGCAGAACCGCCAGCTCGTCACGTTGCTCAATGAGATGCTGCAGCCGCTCGGCAATAGCGTCGATCCCTCCCAGCTGACTGGCGGGTACGCCGGCGGCATCAAGCGCCATGGATAGCCTGGCCAGGTTCAATTCATTGTCGCCAATGCTGTCCGACACCCATTCTTCCGGCCATCCTCGCCAGCGGCATACGTCGAGCTGCCAATCGTCGTCGAGTCGGTGCCAGGCGGACAGGGCGTCGTAGGTATCGGGCAGCCAGTCGGCACGGTCGGCTGCCAGTGCGACGTAGCACCGTTCTCCGGTGCTGAGCGGTCTGATCAGCGTGTCCAGGGCGGTTTCATCGGCGCCCTTTCGGGCCTGACTGACGATATCGTCGAGACGTTGCATCATGTCGATCCTCCCGGCGCGGGACGTTGCCCGCGCCGCTTTCCAGTTAACGGATGGCCAGCCGTGTGCTGGCGACCAGCTCGGCACCAGGTATGGCGCGCTCCTTGAGGGCCGTTTTCAGTGCGGCACGGTCAACCTTGATGGTGGTGACCTCCCGCTTGAACTCGTCAGGCACGGCGGTTTCGTCGGAAATCGCCACGGACGGCGGGTTGCGTTGGATGGACAGGGTGAACAGCGGACGTTTTACCCTGTCGCGCCCGGTGGCCTGCATCGCCCACTGAACACGCTCCCGGCACGCCTTGGCGTTGCGCTCAAGCCGGGCGGCTCGCTCACTCAGTCGCCGGGCTTCGTCCTTGCAGGCGGCGGCGTCGGCATCCAGCTGGCGCGCCACCATGACGGTGGCTTCGATCTTGTCTTCCAGCTGGCTGCCGGTGGCCTGCAGAGTCTCGGCCAATGCTTCCGCGAACGCGGCATCGTCATCGGCATCCATCGCGGCCAGTTGCTGGAACTCGTTGGTAAGTTGGTAGAGGTTGCTCATGTCGGTGTCTCCTGCGGCCCCGCCCGCCGTGAGGCGAGCGCACGGGGCTCAATCAAAAGGGATTTCGTCATCGAAGTCGGCATAGGGCGGTGGCGCGGCGCGCCCGTCGCGGGCGTCAGCGTAGTGACTGCCGTTGCCACGCCGACCGGGTTCTGCATAGCCTTGCGGCTGCCGCTGGTCGCGTGGAAAGACATTGACCCACCCTTCCCAGCCGGTCAGGCCGACCGGCAAGGCGTCGAGCTTGATGGAAGTGCCGCCGTCGTCATGGCGGAACAGGGTACCGATACGCAGCCAGCGGCCCTTCTGCTGGCCGGTCTGGCGGTCGGAATATTCGCCCGTCTTGATGGCGAGATCATGTGTCGGTTGTGCGCTCATTGCTGCAGCTCCTGGTGCGAGAGATACGGAACCCCGGCGCGAACCACGATCACGCAGTCCAGCCGGTGCGCCAGCCGCAGCGCGGCTGGCACGGTGAGTGTGGGCGACAGGGCAATCATTGAGAGGCCCACTGGTCGAGGCGGTCATCGAGACGACGGTAGAGCTTCGGCGTCAGCTCGCTGAACGACTGCACGCGCCCTCTACTTGCCTTGGCAAGCCAGCGCCTGACCCGATCCGGATCGAGGTTCAGTCCCGATATACGGGCTTCGAGCCGCTGGCGCTGCGCGTCGCTGATCCGGCCTTGCGCTTGCGTTGCTGCACGCGGCGCTGGAGTTCGAGTTTGCGGCGCACTCGGGCGCGCGTTTCCGGTCGTTTCTTCCAGGTTTTGCCCATGAACCATATCCTCCAGGTCTTGTGTAAATACCTCCGAGAGCCCCGCCATGCGCAGCGTGGCGTCGATGTGGGCCGACTTCTCGGCCATCTTGAGCGACTTGTTCAAGTCGCCGCTGTCCTGGCGCAGCGAGCGCGCGCCCACCCCGTCGGCGACGACGTTGCCGGTAGCATCGCGGATTTCGCAGCGCATGATGACGTGAGCCAGCCCAACCCCCTGCAGCGCGGCGGCTTCGTAATCGGAAAGCGTAGGGTAGTGGATGGTGACCCCCAGCATGCCGCAGATTTTCTCGGCACCGGGCTTGAACAGCGACGGCTTGCTGAAGTGCGCAGGGTTGCGGCACCGAGCTCCATGCGGGCACTTGTTCCGGCTGACGACGTGAATACGCCCGAAGTCCACGCCTTCCACCAGTGCTGAGCGCACCCACTCCATAAGCGCGGCGCGGTTTTCTTTCCGTCGATCCAGCCCGGCGCGGAACACCTCGGCGGGCAGGTCGAGCGGTGACGCCGACGTTGTCAGCGCGTTGGGCTGAGCCTCTTCGTGCGCTGCCCGTTCGGTATCTCGCTGCTCGATAATCTCAGACGACATGAGGCTGCCCTCCATACTGTGCTGCTCGCCACTCGCGTTCGATGCGTCGAGCTTCCCGGCAATAGCGCTGCGCGGCATTGCCCACAAACTGCCCTGAACGGAAGGCACCCTCCTCACGCCAATCCATCCGGGCTTGCCATTCAGGCGTTAAGTGCATATTCTTCATGGTATTGGTCCTCGCTTCGGATCATGTTGTCGGCCCGCTCCAGCCCCCACTGGAAGCGGGCCATTTCATGTCTGTACCTTGGCATTCATGCAACATCCCCTTGTCTGTTGGCGGCGATCCAATCGACGAGCGCTTCGCGCTGGCCGTTCAACGTGGCGACCTCCCCGGTTGAAAATAACGGCGACTGCTCGCCGTTCGCCTCTACAACGACGGCGGTATCGGGATCTGTTGCGGAATCGGTGCGCCAGCCATCTTCGATCACGCGCACCTGGCTCCAGAAGGATCCATTTCCCCAGGCGGTAACGTCGTGGCAGATCCGCTTCCCCGTCCGCTCGGAGCCCAAAACCGTGAGCAACAGGATGTCGGTCAACACTTCCTGATGTTTCAATAGCATGAGCACTATCTCCTCTAATGCAGTGAAGCCCCGGAAGGGCACATGGCGTGTGCGTCGAGCCATTTCAGGAGCACGCGCAGATGTTCCAGGTTGGGCGGTTCAGCGGACTGCCCGGCAGCAACGCGGCGAGCTTGACTGACCACACTGGATTCGTAGTTGGAAAGCCCACCGGTGTGGACGAACGTAGACATGGCAATTTTCCTTCTATTGTTGCTAAGTACCCGGCTTTTCCCTTTAACGCGACCGAACCTGCCGGCAAAAAACGCGATGACATATTAAATGTCATATAAACATATTAGCCCAAAAATGACATATTTCAAGGGTTTAAATGTATAAAAGACATATATTTTTGTAGGAAATACTCCATTTGATTTGTAAGAAATAGCTTACAAAGAGGCGATATGGCTTACAGCGTTAGAACAGTGAGGCAGGCGCCCAACGCCTGGCACTGGCCCATGTGCCGCTTTCAGCACAAGGCACCCATTCACCCATGCCCAAGGGTTCATGCACGCTGGTGAACGCAACAACGCGCAACCCACGACCTGCCGCCAACCGGCAGGCGCGCCAGCTGCCCTTCCCTGGCTGGAAAGCCACGACACCCGAGGAAGCCTGGGAGACGACTTGAGCGGCACGCGCCGCCAGCCGCGCGCGTAGCGGCACACTTGGGCCGCCCCCTGCCCACCAGGTGACGGAACCCCCTTGCGCTGCAAACGCCTGCACGTCAGATACCGCCGACACACCACACGCGCCCTGACCATCCGGGCCGAAGGCGGCAAATACCTGGAGAGAGGACAACGGCACACTACCCGTTAGCGCCGCTGCCACGGCAGCGCGATCTGCGCCAGTGGCACAGCCAGCCACCAGGGTATAACCGTGCGCCACCAATGAGGTGACCACTGACTGCACCTGTACGTTGACAGCGGGCGTGATGTGCCGCCCGCCCACGATGGCTACCCGGCCAGCCATGCCAGCGCCCCGCGCACCTGAGCGAGCGACCAACCCGCCGGTACCACAAGCTTGATTTCAGCCGGTGCCTGAGTACGCTTGCCGGGCCGTGGCCAACATTGCCAACCCTGACGATGCAGTACCCACCAGGCTGCGACTGCTTGAGCCCGAGAGCCGACCGGAATACATACGCAAGCCGGAGCCGGGTTGTTGCCTTTGCGCGCCATGCGCTGAGCCCAAACCCAGCCGCCACGACAATGCTGCTGTACAACCCCTGCCCCGTAATTGATACCGCCGCTAGCGAACGCCATAACCCACCCCCAACGCGCCTTAATACTGTATATAAATATAGCATAAAATGGCCATTTTTCCAATTAAAACAGCACTTTGCATTGCATATGCACCGCGCGGGAGCGTAGGCAAGCACAACATCGCGGGGGCCCCGCGCGGGGGTTGGCGTGGGGTTCCGATGTTGTGCTTGCCGGAGCGGAGCGCCCACGCTGCCCCCACCGGGGGCGGAGAGCGGGGGTATGCGAACCGCCCCCGGTTGCCTCGCTGGCGAAGCGGGTTTTGGGGTTCGCCGTGGCAGACGGGGAAGAAACAAGCGGGCGCTTGCGCCCACCGATGTGGGGTTGGGGTTAAGCGAAGGCGCGTGCGAGGAACGAGCTTGCGCCGGAGCGCGGGGTTCAGGGGCGGGCGAGGAACGAGCCGGCCCCTGCAGGCGGAGCGTGTGAGGAACGAACAGGCGGAGCCGTCAGCGCGCGGAGCGCAAGAGCACCAGGGATGCGTAGGGTGGCGTCAGCCAGCCCGAAGGGCCGAAGCCCGTAGCAGCCCGACCGCTAGCGAGGAACGAGCTGGCGGGGGTGACTGAAAAGCAAGTATTATTAATAAGTGGGTTCGCGTAGTCCATAATCACCATGAAGTCCTTTTAGACTAACACTAAACTTTTCCTTTCTTCCTTTGGAACATAGACCTCTTGCCTTTTAACCTGTCCTTATTGTTTATAGCTGTCGCGTCTAGAAGAACTAAATCCTCATCGCCATTCTTATTTGCGAATGTAAAATATACAACAGAATTAGGAAGCCTCATTTGATAAATAAACCCCTCCCCTTCATCAGCACTAAAGGTTCTTACAACCCCCTTACTTAATATATTTTCTTTACGGGATGACTCTAAAGAACTAAAAGCATTGAAAACTTCTTTCTTTAGATCATCGGACATCTCTCTCACAGAATCATTAAAATCTTTGGCTACGAGAGTCTCCATTACTGGTCTCCTCCAAACATATCCTTAAAAGCCTGGGTTTCTTTTCTAAGATTATCAATATCACCTTCTTTAATCAGTTTTTTTACACGCTTTGCAGTGCCTTCAAGAGCCTCTCTCCGCATGTATGCATCAAAATCTTCCTGAGACAATGAATTCCTAAACGTATTATCATAGTTTATTGCCCCTATTTGATACCAAGCAAGCACTAAACTAAAAATCAGCAAATACAAAAAATTAATATCATTCAAAAGCACGTAGAGAATTGGCTTTTTAGACTCTGTAATCTCATGACTAACCAAATTAGTGAAAACCCCTATCATAGCCATTAACACAATTGGCAGTATTGCTCTTACCCACGGATTTCTGTATACATAACTCATCCTAACCCCATTAGCTAAAAGCATTAAAAAGTTAATTTCAACAATGCACCACTACGATTCAACCTACTTTTCATCACAAAAAAATTTTTAACTTAAAAATGCTCACTGCTCATCTCGTAGCATAGATCATACTCAGGCGTCTAGGAAAGAAGTTTTGTGGTGATGCTTCGTGTCCCCCCAAACGAACAGGCACTATTGGCCTATTGGCCGCATAAAGTCAGCTTCCCTGTGCTAGCGAGGGGCGAGCTGGCGGGGCTGCCAACGGGTGATACCTTGAAAACGCAGTGGCAGTGCCTACTATTAAACGATGGCAGAAGTACCGCCATACACACTTTCCCCACGCCGCTAAAAGCGGCCTTGCTGCGAGCAGAGGTGTCATATGTCGACGTGCTATGGAACGTCAAGCATCATCCAACAATACAGCGCCCACCGCAGAGCGGAGGAGGAGTACGACCGCCATACTGCTAACTGTCTCACCAGCCGGAGCTTTCAGCGGCATGGTGTAGACGCCTCGACGGACAACGTAGAGCAGTGGGCTCGGCTCAACGGGGCTATCGCCCAGGGCAATGTCGACATTCCCGGTGAGCAACGTCACGGAGAAAGCATGGCTGAAGAGGTCGTCAGTGCCACCATGCAGCGCGTTAGCGGGCCGGTTCTGACTCCACCAGAGGAAGACGAGAGCGACAATGAAGTGTATGCAGAGGACGACGATGGTGAAGACGAGGAGGAGTACGATTTGCTGGCCGATATCTTTGGCTATGATAACGATGATGACAACGCCGAGGCCGCTCTGGACACCGTTTTAAGGTATAGTGAACGACCCGACTAGAACCGCGCCTGCCGTTGACTGACCGGTCAGCGGCCAATGACCTCCAGTCACTCTCACAGTGCCTGAATCTCAGCAATGATGCTCCCAGCCCCCCCCCTTCTTGATACTTGTACTCATGCCCACTCTTGGCTGTCGTGTCGGAAGCGATGGCCCCCGTGTAACCATGCGGATGCCAAAGCAATACTAAAGTTTCGTCGAGGGCTTCGGCTTGGACTCCAAGCGGAAAAGGTTATTTTCCACGTAGGGGTGAAATTCAATATGCATCAGCCTTTCCTTCTTTAGCGCTCGTTTCAGCTCGACGCCCATCGCTCTGAGTTCTTCGCGGTTGTCCTCCGTCTGACGTTGCTCGAACTTTTGCAATATGTAGTCCATCTCGTGGTCTTCCGAAAAATTCACGTAATCATGATCGTTCATTGTTAATCCCCATCTTGGTATACGGCTGAAAATTCAGCACAACCAATCTAAGTTTTCTTCATCGCAATAGCAATATGCTTCAGCAGCATATTCATGACCTGCTGCATGAAGACTGCCGATAGTGCAGCGCCTGGTTCATTTGGACGCTTCCTGAGCAGCTTCGCTTCTCTCCCGCCTGCGGCCGGTGGCTTACGCCGCGCAGTCGGTGCCAGTCAGGCTCGATCTCCAGCATCGGTGTGTCGATCTCCACCGGCGAGTGGCCGTAGACAATCACCAGCCTTGGGCGGAGTCGTTCGCACATGGCGTCGACACCGGCACGGTAGCGTTCCACGACATGCGAGCGGCGGGTATCCGGTACGCCGATGCTGACGATCTGGTCGGCTGGGATGCCGTCAAAGCAGTAGGTATGGCTGGCTATATCAGCCCAGTTCAAGGTGGGGATCACACGTATTCCCTGGCTCTGCCACCAGCGTCCCAACCAGCGGCTCCGGTAGGTGTTCCACTGATTCACCACGGCGGGCCATTGGGGGTAGAGGCTGAAGTCCGGCGTCAGCGCGGCCCAGTAGCGGCGCAGGTGATTCACGGCAGCGTTGGGGCGGTTCCAGGTCGTTTCGAAGCGGTAGTCGTCAAGATAGAAGTGGCAAAGGTCGCGGTTGGCCAGGCTTCGCTTGCTTCGATAAGGCAACAGTCTGAACGATGGGGGCAGCTCGTTGAAGGTCTGCGGGAGTAGATCGGGAATGCCGAGCGGCGAGGTGCTGGGGAACACCTCGCGGGTACCGGTGGTGTCCCAGCCACCAGGCTTGCAGCTCCAGTCTGGTGGCTGGCTGAAGGATTGCGGCAACGGTGGCCACCCTACTCCTTAGGCTTGGCGTCGTTGCCGCGTCCGCCATCGATATCAGTCATGAGAATCCTCCTGGGTGCTGGATCACCACCAGCAGCGTTTCCAGCCCATCAACCGGCCTCGGATTCTACCCATTCCAGGGCTGGTGTCGGCATGGTAGTAAATCTCGCCGTCGGAACGGCGGATCGCCTTGCTCATGGCGTTGGCTCGATGATGCATGCGCGATTCAGGCATATCAGCAGACCAGAAAAGGCAGACGATGGGAAGGCCGATGGGTGGCTGAGCTTTATCGAAGGTGGTGTAGCCGTTGGTCATGATGTGTCTCCTGTCGCTTCTCAGCGAGTGGATAAATATACAAATAAGTAATTAGGATACGATAAAATTTCAAGCATACCAAATCTCAGCTAAACGACCTGCAGTGTGCTCCAGGCTGCATGACAACACACAACCCGGAGCAGCTTGACTACATGACGCATAACTCAGGCGAGTGACTTTCCTTGTTCAAACGCAATATTCAGGCGACATGCAACATTAGCCTAGCCTACTCTAGAAGATTCCGGTGTAAGATATTTCTTACATCCCTGTAAGACAAAACCTCAACGGCCTGTTACGACTAAAGTGCACTTCACCCAGGATAGAGAATTTTTACCTATCAATACTTGTTATTGAGGAAAAATCAGCCTTGAACTCCTCAATCTTAGGCGAAGAGTTATTAAAGAAGGGAAGCCCGAGTATCCTGTAGTCTTTACCTTGAAAGAAAACATGCATCTTCGCCTCATTTTTCAACTGCTTTAGGAAATCCTCTTTCCATTTATCCTGAGCCGTCAGGTGACTACCTTTTGGCTCAATAAATAGCTGCATGATGTTTTCACTCCCACCTTCAGTGCGCCGCAAAAACAATAGGAAATCAGGTTCAAATACTTGCCCAGTCTCGAAATCAAATAGTTTTACAGCTTTCTCATTACGGAGTAGATGAAAGTCTTCATACAGTGCACGTAGACGGTCAGAATGATCGTGCAAATACTTGATAAAATATTTTTCCTGGTCTGTACCGTAACTGTCGTCATAGACATACCAATCCTTTGCCGCCAAGTCTATCTGATCCAAGCCCGGCACGTTGGTTTCACCTTTTACCCAACTCAACCCTGTCTCGCCTTCCGCGCGCAGTTTTAACGTCTTGTCTGTGAAGCATTCGCTAATCTTCTGAGGCCTAAACTCTCTCGTACCAACATATTCAATACTTTCGTGTTTCACGCCGCTTTCGATCTGGTGCAGAACGTATTGCGCTATGTCCAGTTTTTGCCGCGAGGCTAGATTGTCCAAGTCATCAGGCAGACCACACACAACCACTGTCACGCCGCCCAGATAGGTATCAGAGGTTATAAACTCCGATGCACTGGCGAGTTTCGGGAAATAGGCTTGCAGATTGGAGAAGTGAAAAAAGTCATTGGCGTCCATCGCAAAGCTTATTATGGCCTTTCCAAAGTCGGCTAGCTTGAAGTCGCGGGACACGGGCTCTTTGCTCGGCTGTTTCATCGTCGACTGCCCACCGCCAAATGCAGAGCCTTCTGTCACTCGCCCTGTCATGAGCCTGGGATAGGTAAATGTGGCTTGAATCTTGTAAGCATCTAGCCCCGCCACATCTTCGCGTGGATTCCTGATCCGATCATTCACCCAGACATGTTCCGACATATAGAGCGTCGATTGCTTGAAGCTGTCCTTGAGCCGAAGCTGCACTGTCTGAGTAGTCTCATCCAGCATCCCGGTTTCGCGTAGGGCGTTGCGGATGTCTTGGATATACTTGGGGTTATGGGAACAGTGGTAATGCAGTTCCTCCAAGATGCGCAGCGGATGTTCCATCGTGCTGTCATACTTGCGCTTTTCCCGAGCCGCGTCGGCCTGGTCAGGGGCCGTGAAGGGAAAGTATCGCGCCCCGCGTCCGATCAACTGCGCCTCGGCCATCGTGGTCTTTCCCACCTTATTGGCCTTGCCGTCGCGGGTGTCATACAGCCGCACAATGTCGAACAAGTTCAGCACGTCCCAGCCTTCGTTCAGTTTATCGACAGCAAAGATCACTCGTATCTCGTTGTCCCGGTCCTCCAACGCGTTCAGCTCAATCTGTCTGTTTTCCAAATCCTTGGGGTTGTTTACGTTCACAACCTTCTCGGGCGCAAAATCTCCCCGCAGCTCACGAGCGAAATCCGCGCCGCGCATGGCCCTTTCATCCATAATAAAGCCAAAAGCACGGGAAAGCGTCTCATCTCCTTCAGAGTCCGTCCTAAGCGTGTCCAGCGCCTCACCTGTCAACCCGGCTACCATCGATGTGAACGCGGCCTCGTTGTCGGCACTGTCCTTGATTGTCTTGGACTTCATCAAGATCACCGGCTTGCAATGGAGCCCGTATGCCTCGGCTACCTTGCGGCGATATTGGCTCAGAACCATCGCCTGCATCATCCGGGCCTCGGGGGGCAAATCAGCCTGACGCAACTCGATGTCCTTGGAATAACCATCTTCTCGAAACTGCCGCAGGGTATAGTCGAATAAAATCTTGTCGTGGTACTTCGCCCGGATCGCCTCGTTGTTCAAGTCCACGGTCGCGGTAAATTCCAACAGCATGTTCTCGGGATGCTGATGGAAAATCTCTGACACCGTACTTTCCCAACTCGCCTTGTCCTGGGCCTCGCCCTTGGTCAGCGTCTTCTTGGTCTCGGCGTTCAGGTGGTGCGCTTCGTCCGAGATCATCACCACCTTGTAGTCGCGGAAGTCTTCAATGGTGACGGAGTTCTCTTTCGGGGCCTGCATCCGAGTGTGAAGACCTTGGATGGTGGTGAAGTGGATGTTGATCACGTCCATGTTTACCGCGTCGAAGGTCTCCACCGCGCGGATTTCTACCGGCTTGTCGTCAATGCGCACTGTGGGCGCGAACAGGTGCTTGGCCGATGCTGGATTGAGGAAGTTTTCTTTGGTCTTCTCGATGATCTGGGCGGAGTTCACGAAGAACAAGAAATTGCGATAGCCGCGCCGGTAGAGGTCAAGGATCAGCGCCGCCATCAACACCGTCTTGCCGCTGCCCGTTGCCATGTGGAATAGCAGGTGCGGGTTGGTCGGGCGCTGTGGGAAATCTTCGATGTAGTAGAGCCAACGTTCCAGCGCTGTGACTTGGTAGGGCCGCAGGTCGATCGTGGCCTCAAGGTTGCCCGTCACATAGTCGGGGATGTCTTTCTTGAGGAGCCCAAGTTCAACCGCCCCGTCGAGTTTGTCGTTTAGCGTCTGGCTCATTTGCCCACCCCATAGAAAGAGCGAGTCGCGCGAGCGTCTTCGTCAGAGATGTCAAAGTCTGCATCGCCAAGGGAGCCGAGATCGACATAGAGGTGGTTGGCATCAAGACAGTCCATCAACACGCGCTTGGCGTCTGCAAGCGGAAGTGCTGCGAAGTCGTCGGTATCGAACCCGCTCAGGTCTACGTCATAGCGCAGATAGCCGGTGGCCTGGATATCAGCATGGATGGCTTGCAGCGTGGTCATGTCCGAGGCCGCTCCGATCCGGTCGACAAAGGCCGCGTTAGAGTGCATGGCTTCTGCGTAGACAAACCGGGCGTTCAGTCTATCGCGCTTGATGACCTCTACAATGCGTTGTTTTGTGCATGTTTCTACATAGTCAAGTTGCTCGGTCATAATGAAAGTGCGGCGGCCATTGTCCGACTTGTTTAACTCAAGCACCGCATGGCCAGTTGTACCGCTACCTGCGAAGAAATCTAGCACCTTGGCCGTTTTCTTTTCACCTACCACCGCTTTGATGCAGTCATGAACAGTCCAAAGTGACTTTGGGAAGGTAAAGTCACAGCCGGGCACAATCTCACGTAACAACTGCGAGCCGTAGCCGTTGGCATCGTATCGGCGATCCTGCCAGACGGTTCGCATCATCCCGAAGTTCTTCCCAAGCTCAATCTCATAATGACCCTTTCGCCAAACTGCCCTCAGCAGGTTCTTGATTTCATCAGCTGACTGTCGGGCATATCGCCACTTGCGCTCGTCGCCTTTAGTGTCAATGGGGAACACCTCAAAAACACCGTCTTCACCTTCGACAGTTTGTTCTGGGTGTTCATTATCGGGCAGGACTTCTCCGAAACCTATTACTTCCCCGTCCTTTACTTTGACGGAATAGAAGCAGTTTTTTGCATCACTGCGTTCGCTTTCAGTGCCCCAGTTTCGAAAGTTAGACCAATCGACTTCTTCATCATCTATCACCCTGCCGCCAATCGACTTCTTCGCCTTCGGAATGACAAACAATGCGTATTCGTTGATATAGGAGAAGTTTGCGCCCTGCACGCCACGGGGGTTATGCACGACTGAAATGCAATGCACTTCGTGATTGGGGAAAACCTCTTTCAGCAGCACACCGAGATAAAAAAACTCGTTCTCATCAATAGCTACGATCAGTGATCCATCGTGCTTTAGAAGCTGCCTTGCTACCTCAAGCCGATTCTTCATAAATGTCAGCCAAGAGGAGTGATTGAATCTATTGTTGTAGAGGAAGGTATTCGATTTTGAGGGCGGGTTATAAGGGGGGTCAATATAGATGCAGTCGATCTTGCCCGCATAGTTTTCTTTCAGCGAATGAAGCACCAGGAGATTGTTGCCCTTGATTAGCAGGTTGTCGTCCTCCGACACCTCGCCCACGGACTTAGGCTTACCCGCCACCACGGCCTCGGCATCCCAGCGCTCCCAGCCAGTCATTACCTTGGGTTCAAAAAGCCGCGTGATGTCGTCTGGAGCCAACGTCGTGTTCCAGAACACCTCGTTGCAACCCTGATCCTCTTTCGTCATTCCGCCTTCCAGCACGCAGTCTTTGTATGGCCACGCCAGCACCACGTCGCGCGACTGGTTTAGGTAGTCGCCGCGTCCATCCGTCAGCCCGATTCGGTTCTTGAAGGCCGTGTAGCTGTCAGGCAGGAAAGCCTTGTTGGACACGAAGTCCTGAAACTTCACCTTGTCGAAGACCAAAGCGCCCGCCACCTCAGTGAAGAAATGTTCCTTGATCGTCTCGGACTGCATCAGCAATTCCAGCAGCCGCGTATCCATATTCAGCGCCGCCTCGACCACAGCGTTCTTGAGGATCGCTCCATCTGATATAAAAGATTGGTCTCGCTGCAAAAGAGCTTCAAGGTCTTTAAGTAAATTCTGCAATTTCCACCTTCCAGTTTGGTTAAAATTTCATTGAGCATAGGGAGCAAGAAACATGAAACTGCGTTCGGATCATCTCACGACTTCATAAAGCATGTAGAACCCCATACCCAGAAAAAATAAATTCAATAAGATAAGTTTTTTAATAGGTGAAATGCTACCGCCAATCCCACGGACGCTGGTGCAACCCCGGCTCAGCCCAAATCCCCAGCTCTGTCGATTTAGCCTGCCGCTCTGCCGCCGAGTAGCGGTCTTCGCTGCAGTACCGATTGTAGACTGCAGCTTGCCCCGCTTCGACCATTGCCAGATTCAGGCTGCGTCCTCCTGACAGCACTTCGCCGACAAGACGCCCGTAGCGGTCGCGATCGTGAGTGACGATCTCCACCTGGTTGGGCGTGATTCTGCGCAGATAGTCGCGGCTCTGGCGCCCCCAGGGTTGCTGTCCCATCTCAGGGGTGTCGATGCAGTAGAGACGCACCTTCTCTTCTTGTCCGGCACAGCGGACGGTCATCGTGTCGCCGTCATAGATACTCTGCACGCGACAGCTCAAGCGGTCTGCGGTGGCGCTTCCCGACCAGGGGGCGCCATCATTGCTGCCGAGATCGGGCAGTAGCCAGGGCAAGATAAGGGCGACGACGGCCACTGTCCAGAACAGCGGCATTCGCTTGTGTCGTCCATGCCGGGTCGCCAATCGCCGGATCGCGTTTCTTACTTGTGTTTTATTCATGTTACCTACCTGTCACGAGAAAATTTGTCATCTTCATGCAGCCATGGGCGTAATTCAGCGGGTATCACGCCCGCCGTTTCCTCGCTCAGCGCTAGCTTGGGGACGGTGTCGCCCGGTGAGTGGCGAACCTGCACGGTGATCAAAAGGTCGCGCAGGGGGCGCGCGCCCCAGCTCTCGATTACCCTGGGTTCGGCGTAAGAGAGGCTTACATCGTCGCCGCTGACGGCCACTGAGGGCGCCTGTGCGGCAATTCCTCGCGCCGTGAGGCTACCGATCAGGTAGACCTCGCCTGACGCCTCAAGCGGCTTGAGCGCGTTCATCAGAGCCGCTGGCGAGGTGTGCTCGGCGTCAATATGGCGCGTGAGGGTTTCCTGTCGCTCACCTTTGACTGCCACAGCGCTTTCGGCATACCAGTTACAGTCGCCGCTGCGACAGACGGTCTGCGGCCCGCCCTCCGTGTCGATCAGGAAGCCAGCGGCCTTCCAGGGTCCGATTATCGGGTAATTGCCGTTCACGTCGGCAAGCGTGAGGTTGTCGCGCCCCTCAAGGCGCAGCGACCAGCGGTTGTTGCCCTTCTCCGCATCGTACCGGGTTCTGGCAGTGGCAATATCGCCAATGGCAGCGGCGATCACGCTTCCGGTACCGGGCTTGGACTGTGCCATACCGAGCAGCGGTATCGTGGCCACCGCAAGGATCGCGGCGAAGGCCAGCTCGCCCCAACCCATGGCGCGCATGCGATAACGTTCATTGCCCGGCAGCACGCAGCGCCAGCGCGCTGGCCAGAACCATCCCACGCCCGCCGGGGTCATCATGTCCGCCACCGGGTGCGAGGTGTATCCTGCCACAACCGCCAGCCAAAGGCCGTGGGGCAGCAACGGCCAGAGCAGCATGGCGAGTACGATGCAGGCGAGCAGCGAGTGGGTCAGGGTGCGGTGGCCGAAACGGTACTCCAGTGGCTCCGATAGCCATGGAAACAACCTTCCGACGACGCCATGACGCTTGTCGAGATCCGGCAGCAAGGCGGCTCCGGCGGCCAGACACGCCTCCGGCCAGCTAGGCGCGTGACCAACCGCCAGGCTCAAGGCGACGAACGCGGCCTGTCCGGCCACCATGTGGGTCGGGGCAAGCATCAGCGACGACTCCGCATCTGGAAGAAAAAGAATCGCAGCCCCATGAAGATCGCCGTGGCCACGCCGGAAAGCACCAACATCTGGGTGTCGCCGAGGCCACGGCTGATATAGCGACTGGCCATGCCGATCACCAGCAAAATCACCAGCAGCGGGGTCATATCCACATAGCGAATGCCTGCCTCATGGTAGAGCGAGCGCGCCTTGGCCGGGGTGATCTCGCCCTCCTTGTCGGCTTCCTCAAGCATGCCGCGGATCGCTGCCGGGATACCGCCTCCGGCCTGAGCAACGTGGCGCAGGAACCGGTCACGGGTGCGCTCGTCGGAGAAACGCAACGGGCGCAAGGTTAGCCATCGCTCGGCCAGCTCGCGGCTGTCGTCGAGCGGCAGCGGCTTGAGCTCCACAGTGGTCTGGAAGCGCCACAGCAGCCGCTCGATGCGCGTACGGCGATTGGCGTCGTCCATGCACGCGACTACCTGGGCGCAGTCGAGAATGACGGCAAACAGTTCGGCCTGGCTCGGCGGTACCTCAAGCGTTTCCAGCAGCACAAGGAAGCGTTGGCGTCGCAGGCTTCCTTCCAGCAGATCCACGGTATCGGCGACGGGCAGGCGGCGCAGCGGGCGCACCAGATCTGCCCAGGGCAGGCTTCCCTCGCGTTTGACGCGCGCCAGCGTGCGCGGTGGCAGCATGGCCTCTGGCACGGCCAGGCCGCAACGCTCATGAATCTGGCGGGCCAGTTCGAGCAGGCTCGACTTGGTCGTTCCTGCGGGAACGAACACGACCGGCAGCTCGTCGTCTTTCAGCTGGCCGTGAAGATGGCGCAGGAAAGCGGACTTGCCGATGCCCGCCCGGCCCTGGATCAGCACATTGGCACCACGTCGAATGGCGCTCAGGGCACCTTCCGATTCACGTGCTCGGCCAACAAATCCCGTAACGTCGTCCACTGTTCACCTCCAAATTCACGGGCAATGCGTTCGCTGAGCGCCTGCTGTTTGGCCTGCCGCTCGGCGTAGTCCAGATCCGCCAGCTCCATCGCTTCGGCGACCGGCCATAGGCTATCCGGCTCGGCGATGCCTTCCTCCACTTGGCGGCGCTGGTATTCCAGCCGGTCGCGGCGGAAATCCCGCATCCTCTCGGCTTCGGCCAGTTTCAGCGCCAGCGCCTCCAGCTCCGAAACGCTGGCTAAGAAGCCCGTCAGCACACCGTCACGGCTGGCTGTCCAGGCGCTACGGGCCTCAGCGGTGCGGAGTTCATGGCTGCGGTCGAACAGCGGAATCGAGACGCTTATGCCAGCATTGGCGCCAGCAGCGCCGCCCTCGACGGTACCGCGCTGCGTCCAGCCCAGCGTGATGTCGCTCGACCAATCGTGCTGGCGCGTCGTCTCCCGGTACTCGGCGTACTCAGCCGCCAGCACGGGATGAGCGCGCTGCACCAAGGCGATGGCGTCGTCCAGCGGTGCGGCCTCTGCCCACACCGGGGCAGCAATCGTCACAATGGCGGCTAATGCCGCTTTGCGAATCATGAGAACAGCTCCCGCTGTACCGGCGTCATGCTGACCAGCACCAGGGATTGCTGCTGAAGCGTGAGCAGCTCCTTGACCTGGTCGAGCGCCTCCTGATCCATGCCCTCCGATTCAAGGACGATCTGTAGTTTGCCTTCGTCGGTGGTGGTGATCTTCTTGACCTTGGTGGTCAGCGCGTCGACGCGGGCGTCAACGGGCAGTGTTTGGCCATCCGGGCTGATGTGAATCATCGCAGCATCGTGGCGGCGGCCTTCAGTCTGTGCAGTAGCGGTCATGTCGGCATCCTCTCGGCCTGGTTGCGCTCTGGGCGTGGAGTAGGGTGGTAAATGGCTCGGTCAGGTGCGGCAACCGTGGCGACCTCGCCTGCCACACCCAGGTAGTCTTCAATGACGGTGCGTGCCGCCTCCCATCCGCGGCACACCTCGGCCCGGTAGCCATGGCGGACAAGGGCAGCCACCCACTGCCGTTGCGCCTCGCTGGGCCGTCCTCGGCGCGTCTTCAGCTCGATGTAAAGGCCGTGGTACGGGCCACTCGGCACCGGCAGGCAGATATCCGGCACGCCGGATTTCACACCTTCTGCGCGGAGCTTCTGGGCCTCAACCGAGTAGCGCACCATTCGTCCACGCTTGTCCGTGCGCGCCTTTGACGGCCGCATGCCGCCATTCGGGATGGCGTAGAGCAGTTCGAGAACCGGCCAACGCCCTACGGCGTACTCGGCCCACTTGAACAGCGCTACCTGCTCTTGGTGTTCGCTCGCGCTCATGGGCAGGGTCTCCTTACTTGGGTCTTCAGGTTTTGCAGTACGCGCCTCGCATTGTCTTCATCGACCCGCCTGGCGCGCGGCAAACGGTGGACACAGGCTTGCGGCTGGCAGCGCTGTCGGTAGGCATCCCGCAGCTCGGCAACCACAGGGAAGCGAGGGCGGCTGGCAACATGGGCCTTCACGGTTGCCAGGAAGGCGTCATCATCCATGTAGGCCAGTTGATCCCAGTAAACGGCCAGCCGCTCCCGGCTAAGCTCAGTGCCATACGCGGCCGACAGGTAGGCCATGCCCTTCTGGAACGTCGTGTTGTGCATGTTCTTGCTCTCCTCTGAACAGGGAATCCAGCGCGGCCAGAGTGCCGCCGATACGCTGTGCTTCGCCGTGGTGCGGCCCCCGAGCCCCCACCAGCGGCTCGATGTCGGGTTCCAGTTCGTCTTCCCAGCCGCGCCTGCGCAACCATGTCGCCGGGTACGGGATGAACTGCCCGCCCTCCTTTCGCCAGTCCGGCGAGGCCCGAGCTTGTGCCACAGCCTGCAGGATCCGCTCGGTCAGCCCCTCGTCGGGCGCGAGCTTCATCCAGGCCTTGCGGGCGTCCGCCTTGCCCCGGCGTTTCGGGTAGGCTCGCCAGAAGTCCGCAAAGGACGCTTCCCGAGCAGCTTCCCCGCGCTTCGCCTTCGGCTCGCTTGCGCTCATGTCCGTTGCGCAAGAAGGGGGGTTAATGTTCCTGGTTTGTTCCTGGTATGTTCGGGCGGTTAAATCACCCGCTGTTTCAGGGGTAAAACACCCGCCCTTTTGTGACGATTCACCCGCCCTTTTAGGCGATATGGTGGGTGCTTCACCCGCCCTTTGTGGTGAATCAACAGCGGTGGAAATACCCGCCTTTTCGTCTTCAACGGAGGGTGCTTTACCCGCCCTTCTCTGGATATCGGCGGGCGGATCACCCGCTGTTTGTGATGCCTGCCATAGCCGGTAGCGAGAGGTTGCGGCGCGACCGCCTCCCGCCTCGACCGTCAGCCACCCGAAGCCTTCCAGGCGCCGGATAGCCCGTTGAACGTCGCGGCGGTCGATGCCGGTCAATGCGGCCAGCGTTGACACGGAAGGCCAACACGTCCTTTCGGTATCCGCATGGGCATAAAGCGCGCCGAGCACGCGCATATCCCGTGCGCCCAGACGCCGGTCGGTGAAAGCGGAGAGCGGCATCCAGGCATGCGCCGGGGCAGCCATCAGGCCACCTCGTCGGCGAGCAGTTGCGCCACTGGAACTCCCAGCGCTGCAGCGATAGCCTTGAGCCGCTCCAGCGTGATATCGCGCTGTCCACTCTCGATTCGGCTGATATCGCTTTGACTGCAGCCGATGGCTTCAGCCAGCGCGTTCTGGGTTAACCCGGCGTTGAGCCTAGCTTGTCGAAGTTGCATAAAGCCCCCTGGTGATTACATGCCCAATGTCGTTAATACATATAAAAAGACATAAGAATGCTAAACAGGCATAATTCAGTAATCTCATTGTTTCAGTAGATGACTATGGAAATCGTTTCTTCTCGTTTTCGTGCTGCACGGAAAGCCAAGCGTCTGAATCAAATGGAATTGGCTGAGCGGATTGGCGTCGACCAGGCGCGCGTCTCTCGCGTGGAGCGTGGCGAACGCGGACTGACACGTAGCCAGCTGCTGCAGGCATCCAAGGTTCTGGACGTGACGGTCGAGTATTTGATGGGCCTCGATCTGGGGGACAATGTCGCTGAGTACACTGTCCAGGAAACCAACAGCAAGCAAGCCGAGCTGGTCGCCGATCAGATGGCACCTACTGGGCTGCGTGAGCTGGCCATCGACCAGCAACTTACCCGACACCTCCAGATCACTACCGAAGAGTGGCATGCGCTTTCCTCCATTGTGCTGCCCGGGGAAGCTAGCCGGGATGGCTACGTTCAGCTTCTGTTCACTATTCGGGCAATCTGTTACGCGTGACCAAAACGTGACGCACGTGGGTCACGCTATGGCCGTTCATGTCACGAAGGGTCACGTACACGCGGGGCGGAGTGCGTTAACGTATTGATTTTTCAGGACACATATGAAGAGAAGTGGATTCGGGAGGCAGAGGTCGTAGGTTCGAATCCTGCTATTCCGACCAGATATGTTAGAAAAACGGCCACTTAGCTCATTGAGCAGGTGGTCGTTTTTTGTTTGCCCGCCAGATAGTCAACAGGCAGCTTCCCGCTTCACCCCGGCGGGTGAATCAACCCCACCACGCTGACCACGATCAGCACCGCGCCCAGCACCCGGAAGAACAGCCCGGTGTCCGCCTTGAGCATATAGCGGTGGGCTTTCTCGCCCGCCAAATGACCCATGAACGCACAGGGCAGCAGCCATAGCTGGTGGATGAGCTGTAGGTCCACGCCCGCGATCAGGAACGAGACCATCTTGATCACCACCAGGATAAACCACAGCACAAACAGAGTGTCCCGTAGCTGCTCCTTGGCAACATGAGTCGCGAATACCGCCACGATTAGCGGCGCACCGATCAGGGAGGTCCCGCTGACATAGCCGCCGAGCGCCAGCAGCACATAATCTACGTACTTGTTGTTGCTCTTGAACGGCTTGTTGAGCACATAGCCGATGGCATAGATGATGACGATGCCGAAAATGATGCTGGTCATCACCTGGGCAGGCAGCGTCAGCAGCCCCACCACGCCGATCAGCTTGGGAATGATCATGATTTTCAGGGCGCGGGACAGATAGCCCCAGTCGATATTGCTCTCCGGCGAGGTGGTACTCGCCCCTGCTTGCTGCACCTGGCGATGCCCGCGCCAGGCGATCCAGCTTGAAAAAATCAGCAGGTGGATGGCAATGATCGGCAGGAACACCAGCGGCTCGTTGACCACCAGCAGCAGGAAAGGCAGCGCCAGTACGGCGCCGCCAAAGCCCAGGCTGGTGCGCACGAAACCGCTCCAGGCGAAAATCAGTCCGATCAGCGCATACTGGTACCAGAGTAGATCCGTCATGGGTCGTGCAAGTCCCTTAGCGAGAGGCGTGGCTGCCCAGTTGCCACCAGCTTGGCAGCAGCGCGCGCACGCCGGTCTGGGCAAAACGATCATCCATTAATACCACAACGCCCTCGTCGTCTGGACTGCGAATGACCCGTCCGGCGGCCTGAACCACCTTGATCATGCCGGGAATGCGGTAGGCGTAGTCGTCACCCTGGCCGAACCGCGCGGTGAGCCGCGCCTTGAGCGCTTCGTTGAAGTCGTTGAACGGCGGCAGGCCCAGGGTGGCGACAAAGGCACCGATCAGTCGGTCGCCGGGCAGGTCGATGCCTTCGGCGAAGGCACCGCCCAGCACCGCGAAACCGATGCCTTTGCCGCCGGGCGTAAAGCGCGCCAGAAATGCCTCGCGCTGGGCTTCCGGCATCCCGCGGGTTTGGCTGAAAACCGGCACTGCCGGGTGCACCTCACGAAACCTCATAAGCGCTGCCTCCAGATAGGCAAAGCTGCTGAAGAACGCCAGGTAGTGCCCGGGCCTGCGCTGATACTGGGCCGCCAGGGTCGCCACGATCGGCTCAATAGAGGCGTCCCGATCGCGAAAGCGCGTGGAGATATCACGGCGTATATGCACTTCCAACTGACGCGCGGCAAAGGGCGAGGCCACCTCCCGCCATACCGTGTTGTCCGGCAGGCCAAGGAGATCCCGATAGTAGTGAGCAGGAGAAAGCGTTGCCGAGAACAGCACGCTTGAACGGGCCGTATGGAACCGCGGGGCGAGAAAATCGGCGGGGATCAGGTTACGCAGCCCCAATACGGCCCGCCCTCGCCCGTAGCGCGTGAGGTCACACAGCGAGTGCTCGCCAAAGCGCTCCGCCAGGCGGCAAAACGCCAGCGCTTCAAACAGCAATGCCTGTAGCTCGAGGCTGGCGTCTTCGGGGTGTTCCCCCAGGTGGTCGGTGATGGCGGCACCCACCTGTTGAGCCGCGCTGACCAGCTTGTCGGGCAGCGTGGTGAGCAGGTGATAGGTCGGCTTTCCCGGCTCCCCCGCTTCTTCCGCCCCGGCCTCCTTGAACACCGCCTGCCACTGGCGGGCCAAACGTTCCAGGGGCCTCGCAAGGGCCTTGGGTGCCGCACGGCGTCCGCGATTGAAGCGCTGCTGGTCGAGTTCGGCGCTGTACATGCCGCGAGCGCGCTCGACCAGGTTATGGGCTTCGTCGACCAGCACGCCCGTCCGCCAGTCGTTGGCCTGGGCCAGACCATGCAGCAACGCGTGGCTGTCGAACCAATGATTGACGTCACCGACGATCACATCCGCCCAGCGCGCCAGCTCCTGGCCCAGATAATACGGGCAGACGTCGTGAGCCAGCGCCACGTCACGCAGCGCATCGCGATCCAGCCACTGCTGCGCCACGGCGGCTTCGCGGGCGGCAGGCAGGCGGTCGTAAAAGCCGGCGGCTAACGGGCACGACTCGCCGTGGCAGGCGCGATCGGGGTATTCGCAGGCTTTGTCCCGGGCCACCAGTTCCAGTACCCGCAGGGGCTGGGCCTCGACCGTATCGCGCCTGCCGCGCAGGGTCGCCAAGGCGTCTAGCGCCAGGCGGCGACCGGGGGTTTTCATGGTCAGAAAGGCGATGCGGTCGAGCGGCTGGCGCGGCATGGCCGTAAGCATGGGGAACAGCGTGGCCAGCGTTTTGCCGATGCCCGTAGGCGCCTGGGCGAGCAGGCAGCGCCCGGTGCGCGTGGCTTTGTAGACGTCCTCGGCGAGTTCACGCTGCCCGGGGCGAAACGACGCGTGGGGGAAGCGCAGACATTGCAGGGCGCTATCCCGGCGCTGGCGGTGGTCGGCTTCCTGTTGCGCCCAGGCGAGAAAGCGTTGGCACTGCTCGGCAAAGAACGCCTGGAGTTCGTCGGCAGTGGCGTCCTGACTGATCAGGGTCTCCTTGCCGCTGGCGATCTCCAGGTACACCAACGACAGGGTAACCCGCTCCAGCCTCCGCTCGGCACACAGCAACGCGCCGTATACCTTCACCTGCGCCCAGTGGAGCGCACGCTGGTTGTCCGCCATGCGCTCAAGGCGGCCGCGATGGGTCTTGACCTCTTCCAGGCGGTTGGCCGTAGGATCGAAACCATCGGCACGCCCGGTGACGGTGAGTCCTGCAAAACCGTCCTCTTCATAAACGCCCGACAGCGACAACTCCGCGAGGTAGTCGTCGCCTCGGCGGCTGGCCACCAGGGTGTGGCCTTCCATGCCTTCCCGGGCGCTGGGCGCCGGGGTAAAGCGGTGATCGAGATCGCCTTCCCGGGCGGTAAAGTCGCACAGCGCGCGCACGGCGACGCGATAGGTCGCGCTCATGCCGGCTGCTCGTCGCTTGCCGCCCAGCGCACGTAACACACCGCCACGGGCATCTCACAGCGATGGAAGAACGCGAGCCAGCGGCGCTGATTATCCTGCAGCCGGTCGCCGGGGCCTTTGACTTCGATCATCCGGTAGCGAGGCTCTCCCTCCGGGGCCTCGGGCATGAATTGAATCAGGTCCGGAAGCCCTGCCCGATTGGCTTTCAGATCGCCCAGCAGTCGCTCGAAACAGCGCTTCAAGTGCTCGGGGGGAATACACGCAAGGGCCTGCTCGATGAGCGGTTCATCGACAATCGCCCAGTGCACAAAGGGCGAGGCAAGGCCATATTTCTCCCGCCAGGTCGCCCTCATCGCCTCGCGGTAGCTGCCGTCGTCCAGCCGCGCCAGGCAGGCATCGAAGGCATCCCGCCGCCGCGCCACGAAATCCTCGCGGTACAGATCCGCCGGGCCATGATGAAAGGGATGGAAGAACGCACCTGGCAGCGGGGCGAAAATCGCCGGCCAGCAGAGCAGCCCGAAAAGCCCGGTCACCAAGCTGTTTTCCACGTAATAGACCGGCGCATGCGGCGCGCTTAACGCCTGAGCCACGGCGCGCTCGACGCGTTGCGGGCCGGGCAATGGCAGGTCCCAGCGCTCATGGGCAGGCTCCGGATCGCTCGGCACCACGGAGCGTTTCAGCCGCCGCTGCACACGGGGCAGAATTCGCGCCAGCGCCTGGCGTTCGGTTTCACTGGGGTGACTCTCCAGTGCCTGCATCGCCAGTTCAAACGCCGTTTGATGTTCGCCCTGGCGCTCCAGCAGCCGCAGCTGGCGGATGCGCGCGTCGCTGCTACCCGCATCGCCATACAGCGTCAGCGCCAGCGACGCCTCCCCGCTACGCTCTGCCTCGCGGCCGAGCTGCAGCAACAGCCGCGCACGCCGTGCGTCCAGCCAGCGGTTATGCGCAGGCGGCGGCACCTCGGGATACAGGTCGGCGGGCCGCTCGCCGGTATCAAGACGCTGGCGCAGGCGATGGAGATCCAGGTAGAGATTCACCTCATGGCGCCACTGGAAAGCGCGGGAGTGCGGCGTAAACGGCACCGTCTCAAAGTGCTGCCGCCCCAGTTCGGTCAGCACGAACTCGGCCCAGTCCTGGCGCAGGTTGCCAAAGAACATCAGCCGCAGGCGGTCACAGATATCCATGACCTTGAGGCGCACAACCGGATCTGCGGCGTCGGGCCACCATTGGCAAAGCCGCTTGGCATCGTGAGGCTGGCTTGACAGGGTCGCGTAGAGGACGGTCTTGGCGCTGGCGGTACTCCCCCCGGCAGCGCGAATCGCCTCGGCCAGCCCCAGGCGCAGCTCGGCGAGACGCAGCTGGTTGAACAGCTCGTCGAGGTTCAGTACCGGATCATCATCGACCCAGCCGAGGGCTACCAGGGGCACCATGACGGAAGCGCTATCGCCCACTTCGACGTAATTTAGTTTGCTGAGCCGAAACAGCTCGCCCTTGCGCATCACCATGCGCACCAGCAGCGCCTGGGCGGGCTGAGGCAGGCGTGCGAACTGGTCAAGAAAATCACGCTCGTCGCCAGACAGCAGGTCGCCGTGGCGTTCGCCTACCCAGGCCAGCACGAAGCGAAAGTTCGTCAGGTAGTAGAGAGGATCGTCGAGCGACGCGGTGGGGGTCACGAAAGCACTGTGCATCTATCCATTGTATCAGCGTACAGATACTCTCGCCCACTGTCTGATTAATGGCACTAGCCGACGCGGTGCTGGCGCAGCGCCTCGGCCGACAGGCTTTCCGGCGCGCTCTCCGCCGTGTCTGCCTTGTGGTGCGCCCCCGCCAGAATGTACCACTCCGCTTCGGTCAGGTAGCTTTCGCACCAGCGCCCCAGGGCCAGGGCATTGTCTTCGCGGCTTTGCTGACCGCTGCGAAACGCATTGGCGATATACAGCAAATCCTGGCGTGCCGTTCGCGCACGGGCGTTGCCGCCGTGCACCTTGGAGAGCGGACAGCGTCGATCGTAGGCGGCGTTGGTCAAGGCATTGAGCCAACGCTCCAATTCATGTGCTTGAATACCGCCGTAAACGGCCACGCCATCACTCCCCGCCTGTTAAAAGGCCACCAGCCTGCCGGAATTGTCCCGGGTTGTCACCTTCCTGCACGTTAGCGGCCACCCTGTTTAATGCCTTGTAGCACATTGACCACATTGACACCAATGTCATCCACCGCATAGCCGCCCTCCATCAGCAGCGCCGTGGGCAGCCCCGCCTCGGCAAGCCGCTGCCCCAGCAGCACGAAGTCGTCGCTGGTAAAGGTAAAGGCGCTGATCGGGTCGCCCTCGAAGATATCCACCCCCAGGGAGACGATCAGCATGTCGCACTGGGTGCGCGCAATGGTGGCCAGGGCATCATCCAGCGCGGCCATCCAGGTCGCCACGCTGGTGCCCGGTGGCAGCGGATAGTTGACGTTGAAGCCTTCTCCTTTGCCCTGCCCCGTTTCGTCCGCATAGCCGAGGTAGTAAGGAAACGTGACCTCCGGGTCGCCGTGCAGCGAGATGAACAGGACGTCGTCGCGTGCATAAAACAGCTGCTGGGTGCCGTTTCCGTGGTGAAAGTCGACATCCAGAATCGCCACGCGGCGCTTGCCCTGACGCAATGCCTGCTGGGCGGCGATGCCCGCATTGTTGAAAAAGCAGTAGCCGCCAAACTGGTCAAAGGCGGCATGGTGACCCGGCGGACGGCAAAGCCCGAAGCTCGGCTCGCCGGTGGCAAGGGTATGTTCGACGGCGGCCAGAGCAATGTCCTTGCTGGCCATGGCCGCCTCGAAGGTTCCCTCAGTGATTGAGGTTTCCGCCGCCAGGGCGTAATAGCCCAGCCTGGCGCTTATCGCCTGAGGAAGATGGTCGCTGCGCATCGTGCGGGCGGGCCAGATATTGGGAATCGCTTCACCTTCGTGGCCGGCCGCCACCCACTCGTGCCAGCAGTCCGCCAGAAAGTTGACGTAGCCCGCATCGTGCACGGCCAGCACCGGCTCCAGGCCATAGGCGCGGGGCTCGTGCAGCTCGCCCACGGCCGCCTGTTGAAGCTGCTTCAACACCAGGTCGACCCGTTCGGGGCATTCGAAAGGCGCGACCAGCACGCCGTCGTGCAGCTCCGTTCGCGCCTGGCGCAGCCGGGTTTTGTCCGAATAAAAGATATGCATGGTGCCTCCTGCCATCGCACACGCCGTTAGTTGGATACCGTCGCGTCGGGCTCACCGCCCGGATAACCCGGGCACGGCCACTGCGCGGCCCAGGCACGTTTTTGCTGAGCCGACTGGCGCTTGAGCCGGTATTCGGCGCGGCTGGCGCTGGCCCGGTCAGGAAACGGCTGCGCGCCCAGCAGGGCCAGCGGTGGGTTGGCCCGGGTAAACCGTGCGCCTTTACCCGCCGCATGGGCACGGTAGCGCTTGTTCAAATCGTTGGTGATGCCGACGTACGTACCCCGCCGGCATTCGAGTAAATAAAGATACCACCCACCTGACGGAGGGGGCACGCTATTGGCTGTCGTGGTCACCGGCGGCTCCTGACGGTTCGTGGAGGGCATCGATAAACGCGGCCAGGGCCTTCAGCGGCATGGGCCTGGCCAATCCGAAGCCCTGAAACGCATCGCAATGATAGTCCAACAGTCGACGATGCTGCTCAGCGGTTTCAACGCCCTCGGCCACTACGCTCAGACACAGGTGGTGCGCCATGGAAATGATACCTTTGACAATAGCGGCATCGCCGTCTCCCTGGTTGAGCTCGTGAATAAAGCTGCGATCGATTTTTACCGTGCTGATCGGCAGGTGCTTGAGGTAGCTAAGGCTCGAAAAGCCGGTGCCGAAATCGTCGATGGCCACCCCGATTTCCATCTGTCGCAAGGCATGCAAGGTCTCGATGGCTGCCTCGGTGTCATCCATCAACACCCCCTCCGTGAGCTCCAGGGTGAGCTGCCGGGCAGGCAATCCGGTCGCCGCCAGCGTCCGGCGCAGCGTGGCGAGAAAGCTCGACCGCTGGAACTGCAAGGGTGACAGGTTCACCGCCACCGACATCTTGCCGTGGCCTTGCTCAGTCAGGGTTTGCATGTCGCGGCAAGCGCGCTCCAGCACCCATTCGCTGATCGGCATGATCTGACCGGTGGCCTCCGCCAGGGGAATAAAGCGTGCCGGCGAGATAAAGCCCTTGGTCGGATGCCGCCAGCGCAGCAGCGCTTCCACGCCCACCAGTCGCCCTTCGCGATTGAGCAACGGTTGGTAGTAGAGTTCGAAGGCCTCGCGCTCGATGGCTTCCTGAAGGTCATTACGCAATACCAGGCGTTCGCTGGCGGTGTCGGTAAAGGCGTCGGTGAACCACTGGTAGGCATTACGCCCCTGCTGCTTGGCCTTGTACATCGCCATGTCCGCCTGCTGGATCAGCATCTGCGGCTCTGTGGTGTCTGTCTGGCTGATGGCAATGCCGACGCTGGCGGTCAGGTATAGCTCGTGCCCGTCGATCATGTAAGGGCGCGACAGCGTGGCCAGCAGCCGGTCGGCGACGTCCACCACCTCGGGTTCATCCGCCACGCACGGGTGCAGAATGACGAATTCGTCACCGCCCAGGCGGGCCACCAGGTGCTGCTCGTCCACCGCGTCGATCAGCCGGTTGGCCACCTCTTCCAGCACGCGATCCCCCACGGCGTGGCCCAGGTTGTCGTTGATCGGCTTGAAGTCGTCCAGATCGACGAACAGCACGCCGACCGCATGCTGGTGGTGACTGGCCTGGGCAAAGGCGTTGCTTAACCGCTCTTCGAACAGCGAGCGGTTGGGCAGCCGCGTCAGATCATCGTGGGTGGCATGGTAGGCCAGGCGTTCTTCAAACACCTTATGCTCGGTGATGTCGTGCTGCACGCCCACATAGTGGGTCAGCTGGCCGTCTGGACTGCGTACCGGCGCAATGTATAAATCATTCCAGAACAGGCTGCCGTCCTTGCGATAGTTGCGCAGGGTAACGTGGACGTCGCGGTGTTCGGTCAGATGATCGCGGATGGTTTGCACCGCGCTCGGGTCGGTACCACTGCCCTGCAGAAAACGGCAGTTACGCCCCAGCACCTCCGCATGGTCATAGCCGGTCATCGTCGCAAAGGCCTGGTTGGCGTACACGATCGGCATGTCCGGCCGGGTGGCGTCGGCAATCACCACGCCGTTGACGCTGGCTTCCACACTGCGCTCCAGGGTGCGCAACCGGGATTCCTGCTGGCGCTTCTCGGTGACCTCCTGGGCAATGCCATAAAGCCCCTGAATCTCGCCATCGACCACGATGGGCAGGTTGATCAGATCCATGATATGCGGCTGACCGGCGCGATCGCGGATGGTCAGCTCGTAGCGGATGATGCTGCCCTGCATGACCGCCTCGAAGCGTTGCGTCACGGTTTCGATGCCGTCATCGGCAATAAGAAAGTGGAAATGGCGACCGATAATCTCGTCGATAGGGTAACCGCTGATAGACGCACAGGTGGCATTGGCGGTGACGAACCGTCCCTGCTCGTCCAGCGAGAAGACCGCATCAGGATGGCGGGTAAACAACGACCGATAGCGCTGCTCGCTTTCTTCCAGCGAGCGGCGCACCTGAAAGCGTTCGACCGCCAGGGCCATCAGGCCGGCGGCTTTCTCGATCAGCCGGGCGTCACGCTCGCTGGGCGCCCGGGGCTGGCCGTAATAGGTGGCAAAGGTCCCCAGCAGTTGACCGTTGCTGCCGACGACAGGCAGTGACCAGCACGCCGCCAGGCCGGCTCGGCGAGCCACGTCATGATACCCCTGCCAGCGCGAATCGCTCTGAATGCACTTGCAGATCACCTGGCAACGGTGATGAGCCGCCGTACCACACGCCCCCACCGCCGGGCCGATCGCCACCTGTTGAATCGCCTCCCGGAACGCCGTGGGCAGGCGCGACCCCGTCGCCAGAGTTAAGTGCGTCCTGGCGTTATTGACCATCATGATCGAACACAGCGCACCGGGCAGCTGGCGCTCGAGCAGCCGGCAAAGGTTTTCCAGGATATCGTCCAGGGGGGCTTGCTGGGCAATCATGCGCTGGATGTGCTGCTGATCCTCAAGGTATTGACGCGCCTCCGCCAGCTCTTTCGCCCGCGCGATACTGGCGCCCACCAGGCCGATGCAAAACGCCACTAAACCGCTGAGCATCAGCCCCACCATGGCGACCACCACGGGGGCAAAACCGGCCAGGTACCAGTTGTAATGGCTGCCCGCCAGCGCTTCGAGGCGCAGGCTGACCCCGCCGGGCAACCCCGCATTGCGCGTCGCCAATATCCGACCCGGATGTAAGTCCCGATCTGCCTGTGTGCCAGGCGGCTGCAGCATCAGCAGGCGCGACCCGCTGCGGCGTATGTTGATCTGAAAGGGTCCCAGCTCGAGGCGCAAGTCATGGTTGAGCAGCACGCTCAGGTCGAGGCTTGCCACCAGCCGCTGATCCCGCTGGGCGAGGGGCATGGCCACAAACGCCAGGCTTGGGGTGCCAGGATCAGAGATCACTACCCAGGGCCGGTCGAAGGGTACCGATAACCACTTGGGCACCGCCGGCTTGTCGAGCTGCTGGCGGAGCCACGCTTCGCTTGGCGGTGTGCGGGAATGAAACCAGACAGGATTCAAGCGCTCGTCAACCAGAGCAATCGCCTGCAGACTGGGAGTATCGCGCAGATAGCTTTCACCATCACGGGTCAACCGCTCGCGATCGAAGTCATTCGGCGCGGCGTCGATGCGTTCGGCCATGCGCTGCAACAGCTGCAGCCGGGATTTGACCGCCTGTTCGGCGTTCAGCTGCACATTGTCCAGCAGGTATCGGGCCTGCTGCTGCGTACCGTTGAACTGCTGCAGGCTGAGTATCCCCCATGCCAGACTGCTGGCGGCCACCCCGACCAGGCACGCCAGCACTGTCGTGCGGTTAAGGCTGAGCGGCCCGGGCGACCGGCGCAGGTAAGACGCCACCATGGCGGTGCCCAGCAGCAGCGTAAACACCACCACCGCCACCGGGGACGACGCGAAGGTGGGATGATCCAGTTCGGCCCCCGCCCACAACCTGACCAGCAGCAAGCCGCCGAACACCCACTGCCCCAGTCCGCTGAGCAGCCAAAAAAGCCGACGCCTGGACGTGGACTGGCCGCACCACAGCGCCAGGCCCACCACCAGCAGCATCAACGAGCCCAGACTGCTCATGCGTTCCTGGCCGCTTACCCAGGACGGGCTGTACGTGGCGGCAAGGGCGTTGTGACCGAGGGTATACAGCGCCAGCCCCGTCAACGCCAGGGCACACAGCCATCGCACGCGCCGCCACGCCTGCAGACTGGCCAGCACGCCGACACCGGCCAGGGACGTTGCCAGCGCCGCATCGGGCACCAGCGCGACGGCAAACAGCGGGTGAGAGGTGGACAACCCCATGAGACAGCCAATCACGCCCATAAGCACCAGCGTGGCGACGGTCATTAACAGCAGCGTGTCTAGCGCAAGGTCGCGCGCGTTGATTGGCACGGTGACATCCTCTTCCTGCTTTATTGTCGTCGGTCTCTTACGGATCACCATCAGCGCACCGGTTATCGAGGGCAGGCGACAGACGGCGCAGCTCAACGCCGTGGCGTCCGAGCACCCGTCACGGCCCTCATCCCGCTTAGCGTTACGCGCCTGTCGGCAACATACCGTGAAACGCAGGCGCTGAATACGTCAGGGCGGCGTCATCAACCAACGGTCTAACCAGGAGGATGTTTCATGTCGTTAAGTCGCTGCATCGCGGACTCCAGCTCGGCAAGCGCCTGCGCACGGTCTTCGGCGGCTTTTTCTGCCGCCTGACGGGCATGGATCAATTCGCTTTCAAGACGGTTCTTACGGTGTATCGGCAGCAGCGAGATTTGCGTGAAGCGTTCATCGTCAACGATGTGGCGAGCCGCGCAGCACAGTACGGGGATATCGTCATTATGTATCGAGCGCAGCACCAGGTGCACTTCATCCACGCGCCCCATGGTCGCCATGCGAAACGCAAAGAGCCCGAGGTAGATGGCCCGCGAGGCCGGGTCGAACAGCTCGCTGGCCAGGCGGCCCTCCAGCGCGGAGACCGGTTGCCCCATCCATTCGGCCAGTTGGGCATTACAGGCGTGCACCATTCCCTGTGCATCCACCACCAATTGCCCGGTGGGCGCGTTTTCCCACCAGGCTTCGCGCGCGGTCAGGCCGGGCGTCGGGGGTATTGTCATAAGCAGCGAAACGTCATGGAGAAGCCTTAGTGGATCGGGTGGGTAAATGCAACAAGCTGACCCAGCGTGCGTCCGAGCAGCGCGGGATGGGTCAACGGCGGATAATGCCCCGGGCAAGCCAGCATCTCAAGCCGGCCGTTGGGCAGGTGATCGGCCAGGTAGCGCGCCGCTGAAAGCGGTACCATCGCATCGGTGTCGGTTTGCAGCACGCTTGCGGGCACCCGGCAGTCGGCAAGCCGCTGCCGATGATCGCCGAAAAATACCAGCGTCGCCAGCCGTCGCAGCCTGGCGCGGTTGTTATCGAGAAAGCGCTCGCGCAGGTCGTCACGATACGCCGCCGACGACTGCTCGCCCATCGCTGCGGACGACACCACGCTGGCCCATTCGGAATAGTTTTGCTCCATCAACGTCATCAGGCCGGCCAGGTCTTCCTCGCTGTAGCCGCCCACATAATGCGGCGGATCGTCGAGGTAGCAGGCCGACGCACAGATCATGACCAGGTGGCGGAACCTGTCGGGTTGCTGCCGAGCTGCCAGTAACGCCACCATCGCGCTGAACGAGTGGCCAACCAGGATGACATCGCGCAGCGCCAAGGCGTCGCAGACAGCCAGCACGTCGTCGGCATAGCCGTCCAGACTGGCATGCGCCGCCGCCTCGCTGCCATGGGTCAGCGACCGGCCCGATCCCCAGTGGTCCATCATCACCACGCGATAATCGGCCAGGTACGGCAGCACCGGATGCCACAGTGTTTGATCGCAGCCGAGGCCATGTAGCAACAGCAGCGTCGGTGCGTCTGGCGGCCCGGACTGCACGACATTGAAGCGTTCGATAATGGACGATGGTGTTCCCATTGGGCACCCCTTGGTGACGGGATCAGTCGAGCTCATTAAAAATAATGAGATGACGTGACGACTAAAAGCTGTTAACAGTCAGGCATGTCAGCTACCAGCCTACGCTATACGAGCGTCCGCGTCGCGGCACGCGTGACGGTTTCGTTTCGGATTACGCCGTAAAGCGCGTATAGTGAATGGGCAACATCATCAGACAGACGGAGTACGAATCACGATCGATCATTCTTTCCAAATTGCAGTGGAGGTTCTCCCTATGAAGGTCTACAAACCGGAATGGCAGTGCACGTTTAGCGTAAACGAAGGCGCGGAAGAATCAGCTAGCTGGAAAGAGAGAATCGCGTGGCGTCTCAGGGGGGTCGCGGATCGGCTGGAAGGCGGCGGGCGCACGATAAAAATTGATTATCGCGTGACGCCAACGATCAGCGCACACGAAGTCGATACCTGCTTGGGTAAAGGCTTTGAAGTGACCCAGCGCTTGCTGACGCAACTTGCGCAGCAGCAAGCCTGTGAAGATGTAATGCGCCATGCCAAGGCTGAGCTCTATGTAGAAGATCATCAGCATTGACAAGGTAACGATCGTCCCACCCGGCGCGATGCGGGGTGGGACCCTCATTACTCCCCATGACGTTCTGCGGGCTGTTCCAACGCGACGCCCATGGCGGTTAAAAACGCCAGGCACTCCTCAAGCTGGCAGCGTTCAACATACTCATCCGGTTGATGCGCCTGGGCAATGCTACCTGGCCCCAAAATGATCGTCTGCAAGCCCTGCCCCTGAAATTGCCCGGCCTCGGTCGCATAGGCCACCGCGTGGTCGCAGCATCCTGCTGGCAAATGGTCTTTCGCCAAGCGTAGGACGCGGTCATTATCACGATCCGCCAACCCCGGGACTGTCACATTCAGCGCCTCGGTCGTGATCTCAACATGCTTCCCTCTGGCCCGCATTTGATCGCTTAACTGGGCGCAAAACGCCTCATAGCGAGCATATACCTCGTCGAACGTATCCGTCGGCAAATGGCGAATTTCCCACTCGAACTGGCACTCCCGGGCCATGATATTGATCGCCGTACCGCCTTTGATTTTACCGACGTGCAGACTGGTATGGGGCACGTTGAAGGCCTCATCGACACGGCCCTCTTCCACCAGCGCGGCCATGGTGTCTTCGATAAAGGTCACCAGTCTTGCCGCGACGTGAATCGCCGAGGTGCCCTGATTGACCTGGCTGCTGTGGGCCTCGCGTCCGGTAACGGTGGTGCGCAGGTTGGTCGCGCCCTTTTGCGCCACAACCGGCTGCATGCTGGTCGGCTCGCCGACAATCACATGCGCAGTGGTCGAGTAATGCTCGTAGAATCGCCGAATCAGATCCGGCGCGCCCACACAGCCGATTTCTTCATCGTAGGAAAACCCCAGATAAACTGGTTGCTTGAGTGGCGCGTTCACCCACTCGGGCACGTTGGCCAGAACGCAGGCAAGAAAGCCTTTCATATCGCAGGTGCCACGCCCGTATAACCGGCCATCACCGCCATCGCGCAGGGTGAAAGGGTCACTCGACCAGGGCTGCCCCGCCACCGGCACCACATCGGTGTGCCCCGACAGCATGACGCCCCCCGGCGCCTCGGGGCCGATACGGGCGATCAGGTTGGCTTTTTGACCACACGGGCTCATTACCCGCTCGGCGTCAACACCATGGGAAGCCAGGTAGTCTTCCACATAGCGGACCAGCGCCAGGTTGGATTCGCTCGAGGTGGTATCAAACGCCACCAACCTTGCTAACAGTCGCTCCGCGTCGCTCATTATTGCCCTTCCTGTCATTGGCCATCTTGTCTGCCAGACTATCACCCCGCCCACCGGCCGCCTACATCGGCAAGCTGTCATGGGGAGTTCATCTGGCGTTCACCTGAACGTCATCTGCACTTTCTACAGTCTAGGCATCCAGACAACCATGTATCCAAAAACCCTAACAAACGCAGGGTACTGCCTGTCTCATTTCAGGCCCAAAAGGAGCTTCTGTATGTCTCGTTTTACACTGCACGCGCTTGCCGTAGGGGTGGCGACGGCCAGCCTTAGCCTGTCTGCTCAGGCGACAACCGAGATTAGCTGGTGGCACGCCATGGGCGGCCAACTGGGCGACATTCTTGAAGAGATGACTCAGGACTTTAACGAGTCCCAGGATGATTATCATGTGACCCCCAGCTACCGTGGCACCTACACCGAAACGATGACGGGCGCTATCGCCGCCTTCCGCGCCAACGAGCAGCCGCATATTCTGCAGGTGTTTGAGGTCGGCACCGGGACCATGATGAACGCCAAAGGCGCCATCTACCCAGTGTACGAGCTGATGGAAGCGCATGGTCGCGCTTTCGATAACGATGTTTTCCTGCCTGCGGTGGTGGGTTACTACACCGACACCAACGGCAATATGCTGTCGTTCCCGTTCAACTCCTCGACGCCCATCATGTACTACAACCAGGACATGTTTGAAGAAGCGGGCCTGGATCCCGAGCAGCCCCCCCAAACATGGGATGAAGTGGCCGACTTTTCACGTCAGATCGTCGACGCTGGTGCGGCCAGCTGTGGCTTTACCACCTCCTGGCCTAGCTGGGTAATGCTGGAAAACTTCTCCGCTTGGCATAACGTGCCGCTAGGTACGCTGGAAAACGGTTTTGGCGGCCTGGAAACCGAGCTTACCTTCAATAATGAGCTGGTTGCTCGTCATTGGGACAACCTCCACGACTGGCAGGAAAAAGGTGTCTTTAAATGGGGCGGCCCCGGTTCCGGCCCCGACTCAGAGCCGCTGTTCTACTCCCAGGACTGTGCGATTTTCTTCGGCTCTTCTGCTTCACGCGCCGATGTCGCCGCCAATTCAGAATTTGACGTCGGCTTTGGCATGCAGCCCTATTACGCCGACGTGGAAGATGCCCCGCAGAACTCGATTATCGGTGGCGCGACGCTTTGGGCACTGCAAGGCCATAGCGAAGAAGAGTACGCAGCCGTTGCGGCCTTCTTCGAGTACCTTTCCCAACCCGAGGTACAAGCCGACTGGCACCAGCAAACCGGTTACCTGCCCATCACCCAGGCCGCCTGGGATCTGAGTAAAGAGCAGGGCTATTACGAAGAGAACCCGGGAGCAGATATCTCGCTTGAGCAGATGACCCTCAACGCGCCGACCGAAAACTCCAAAGGCCTGCGTTTTGGCAATTTCGTGCAGATCCGCGACATCATCTCCGAAGAGATGGAAGCCGTGATGACCGGCGATAAATCCGGCCAGGAAGCGGCGGACGATGCCGTGGAACGCGGCAATGCGCTGCTGCGGGACTTCGAAGCCGCCAATCAGTAACCAGGCACTGACTTCGCCGCTTACCCAAGGGTAGGCGGCGCTTTCGTTTCGGCTGTGTTCAAGAGCTTGCCATGCAAACAAAACGCATGACCTTTCCAGGGCGTTGGCTGCCTTTCGCCCTGCTGGCCCCCCAGGTGATCATCACGCTGATTTTCTTTATCTGGCCGGCGGGTCAGGCCCTGTATCAATCACTCCTGCGCGAAGATGCCTTTGGGTTACGCTCGACGTTTGTAGGGCTCGAAAATTTTGTCCGCCTGTTCCGCGACGGCAACTATCTTAATTCGCTGTCGGTGACGGTGGTATTCGCCGTGGGCACCACGCTGTTGTCCATGTCGGTAGCGCTGCTGCTGGCCAGCACCGTCAACCGGATGCTTCGTTCGCGCAGCACCTACACCACCCTGCTGGTCTGGCCCTACGCCATCGCACCCGCCCTGGCGGGCGTTTTATGGTGGTTCATCTTCAACCCCTCCATCGGCATCGTGCCTTACATGCTGGAGATGGTGGGTTACCAATGGAACCACCGCAATTCAGGCAGCGACGCCATGCTGCTGGTGATTCTAGCCGCCGCCTGGAAGCAGGTCTCCTATAACTTCCTGTTCTTCCTGGCGGGGATGCAGTCCATTCCACAATCGCTGATTGAAGCGGCCGCCATTGATGGCGCCAGCCCCATCAAACGCTTCTGGACAATCGTCTTCCCGCTGCTGTCGCCCACGACCTTCTTCCTGATGGTGGTCAACGTGGTGTACGCCATGTTCGACACCTTTGGGATTATCCACGCCACCACCGAAGGCGGACCGGCACAGGCCACCAACATCCTGGTGTATAAGGTGTATGCCGACGGCTTCGTGGGGCTGAACCTGGGGTCTTCGGCCGCTCAGTCGGTGATTCTGATGGTCATTGTGGTCGCGCTGACCGTGATTCAGTTCCGCTTTATCGAGCGGCGCGTTAATTATTAACAGACGGCCTGCGAATCCGGCCTTGATGGAGTGTTGTGATGGTTGAAAACCGACCCTGGGCCAATGGCTTTGCCCATACTGTGTTGATCATCGGCGTGGCACTGGTGGTTTTCCCCGTCTATATCGCCATTGTGGCATCGACCCAGGCACCTGATGAGCTGCTGCGCGGCACCCTGCCGTTGCTACCCGGCAGCCATGGGATCGAAAACTATACCCAAATGTGGCTATCCGGCGTTTCGTCGACCAACTCTCCATCCGCCGCGCTGATGCTCTGGAACAGCTTTGTAATGGCCATGGCGATCACCGTGGGCAAGCTGTTTATTTCGCTGCTATCCGCCTTTGCCATCGTCTACTTCCGCTTCCGCTTCCGCATGTTTTTCTTCTGGCTGATATTCGTCACGCTGATGCTGCCGGTGGAAGTGCGCATTATCCCGACGTATCAGGTAGTGGCCGATCTCAGCATGCTCAACAGCTTCGCCGGCCTGTCGATTCCGCTGATCGCCTCGGCCACCGCGACCTTCCTGTTCCGCCAGTTCTTCATGACCGTCCCCGAAGAAATGCTCGAGGCCGCCCGGGTCGACGGCGCCGGGCCAATGACGTTCTTCAAGGACATCCTACTGCCCCTCTCGGTGACCAACATCGCCGCGCTGTTCGTGATCATGTTTATCTACGGCTGGAATCAGTACCTCTGGCCGCTGCTGATCACCACCGACCCCGACTACACCACCATCGTCATGGGTATTCAGCGCATGACCTCGGAGGAGAACCCCCAGTGGCACCTGATAATGGCGGCGGTGGTCATGGCCGCGCTGCCGCCGGTGTTAGTCATCCTGTTTATGCAACGCCTGTTTGTGAAAGGCCTGACCGAGACGGAGAAGTAAGATGGCCAGCATTACTTTGGAGGGAATAACGAAAACCTATAGTGGCGATGTCCGGGCGGTCAAAGGCGTTGACCTGCAGATCGAAGACGGCGAGTTTGTCGTGCTGGTCGGGCCTTCCGGCTGCGGTAAATCCACCCTGCTACGCATGGTGGCCGGGCTTGAAACCATCACCGACGGCACGCTCAAAATCGGTGACCGGGTGGTCAATAAGCTCGAACCCGCCGAACGCGACATCGCCATGGTGTTTCAGAACTACGCGCTCTACCCGCATATGACGGTGTACAACAACCTCGCCTACGGCCTGAAGAACCGGGGCTTTAAAAAAGACGACATAGAAAAACGCGTCCGGGTTGCCGCCCAAATGCTCGAGATCGAGGCGTTTCTGGATCGCAAACCACGCAAGCTATCCGGTGGCCAGCGCCAGCGCGTCGCCATGGGCCGCGCCCTGGTCCGCGACCCCGCCGCATTCCTGTTCGACGAGCCACTCTCTAACCTGGACGCCAAGCTGCGCGTGCAGATGCGGGTGGAAATCAAGCAGCTCCAGCGGCGCCTCAAGACCACCAGCCTGTACGTGACCCACGACCAGCTGGAAGCCATGACCCTGGGTGATCGTTTAGTGGTGCTGAACGCCGGGCAGATCGAGCAGGTGGGCACGCCCATGGAGATCTACGCCCGCCCCGCCACCATGTTCGTCGCCGGGTTTATCGGCTCCCCCGCCATGAACATGCTGTCGGTGGATTACCTGACAGCACAGGGCGCCGACGGGCCGCTGGATAACCTACCCGAGGGCACTGATACCGTCGGTATTCGCCCGGATGACATGCACCTGGCGCCGCCCCACGCGCCTCACCTGATACTCGATTCGACGCTTGCGCTGTTTGAAGCCGCCGGTGCCGAAAGCCACCTGTACGTAACGCTCGCCGACAGCGCCCAGCCCACGGTGATTCGAGTATCCGGCCAGCCGCCGGTAGCCGAGGGCGACACCTTACGCATTTATGTGCCTCGCCACGCGCTACACCCTTTTAACAGCACCACGGGCCAACGGATACAGGATTGACGGTGACACCATGACGACAACTCCCCGCAAGCCGCTCAGCAACGACGAGGTTGCCTTTCTGGTGCAGCTGGCCAACGGCAATGCGCTGTTTCTGCAGCGTCGGCGCGAGCAGGCGCGCGCTCACCGACCGCCGCCCTCACCAGGGCAGTGACTCGCCATTGCTGTGCCAGAACCCGCCGCTGGTGTCGAGCGTCAGCGCGTCAATGCGGGCGGCGATGCCTTGCGCCGCCTCGGTTGGGCTGATTACCCCGCCAAAATTGACCATGCGCGTTTGTACGTAGCCGGGATGGATCTGCGCAACGGCAATGCCGCGCGGTTTGACATCGACCGCCAGCGACTTGCCAAACGCATTGAGCGCCGCCTTGGACGCACGGTACCCATAGCGGCCACCCGAGTTGTTATCCGCGATGGAGCCCATGCGGCTGGTGATATTGGCGATCTTGCTGCCCTGCTTGAGCAACGGTAACAGCGACTCGGCAACCCGTAGAGGCGCGTAGGCGTTGATTTCCATCTGCTGGCGGATGCTGTCGAAATCAATGTCGCCAAGCGACTCATCGCGTAACAGGCCGGCATTATTGATCAGCAGGTCCAGCGTCTGACCCTTGAGCGTGTCGGCCAGCCTTTCGACGTCTGACGGCTGGGTAACATCGATGCCCTCGATGACCTGGTCGGCCACCTGCGCCAGCGCCTCGGAAGAGGACCGACAGACCCCGATAACGCGATAGCCCGCCTCAGCGTAGTGCTCGGCAAGCGCCAGCCCGACACCCCGGTTGGCCCCGGTAATCAACACCGTCGATTTCATGCTCTGCTCCTGGTGACTGGATCATGGATAGCCTGGGCATCGTAACATCACCACGGCAACCGTAGGCGCCTCGCCTGTCAACGCCCACGCCGCCAGCGGCCAACGAAAACCGCCTGGCCACCGTTAGCCGCGCCGCTGTCATCGATTATTCACCGGGCTGTCTTGGCTGCGTCATGCCGGGCGCGCAAGCTGTGGCTAAATGACTAACAGGACGAATGGCACATGCGGCTTTGCATCGTCAGCGAAACATGGGCACCGGAAATCAACGGCGTCGCGCACACCTTGGGGCGGCTGAGCCGAGAGCTTGCGCATTACCGGGTCGACATTGATGTCGTGCGTCCCAAACCGGCGTGCCCGGCCCCGGTACCTCAGGCGCTGGCCGAGCTGCAGGTGCCGTCCTGGTCGGTGCCGGGCTACCGTGAGGTGCACCTGGGGTTCTGCCGCCCGGCAACCCTGCGCACGTTCTGGCAAGACAACCGCCCCGATATCATTTATCTGGCCACCCAGGGCCCGCTGGGCTGGTCGGCGCGCCAGGCCGCGCGGCGGTTGGGCATTCCGCTGGTAGCGGGCTGGCATACCAACTTTGACCACTACTGCAACGATTACGGGGTGCCCTGGCTCGCCGCCGCCACCCGCCGCTACCTGCGCTATTTTCACAACGGCTGCGCGTTGACGCTGGTGCCCACCCACCTTCAGGCAAGGCAGCTTCGCCAGCAGGGCATCAAGGACGTCAAGGTGATGTCGCGGGGCATCGATGGCGAAGGCTTTTCCCCCGCCCACCGCGACCCGGCACTGCGGCGCGCCTGGGGCGTCAACGACCATCAACCGGTAGCGCTGTATGTGGGCCGGCTGGCCGCCGAGAAGAACCTGGCGCTACTCCAGGAAACCTATCACGCCATGCGCAACGTGCGCCCCGACATGGCCCATGTCATCGTCGGCGATGGCCCCGCCCGGGCACAGCTCGAAAGCGCGCTGCCGGATGCGCATTTTACCGGCTTCATCGACCCCGAGGCGCTCGCCCGGCATTACGCCAGTGCCGACCTGTTCATCTTCCCCTCGCTGTCGGAAACCTGGGGCAACGTGGTCAACGAAGCCATGGCGAGCGGGCTGGCCGTGGTCGCCTTCCACCACGCGGCCAGCGCCGAGCTGATTAAAAGCGGTTACAACGGGATTACCGTGCCCGTCGACGACCCGGCGGCGTTTTGCCAGGCCGCGGTCACGCTATGCCAACACCCCGCGGACTATGCCAAATACAGTCGTCTGGCACGCCTGAGAGCGCTCGAGCAGAGCTGGGCGGGTATCGCCCAGCAGTTTATTGACCATCTTCAACAAGCCCAGGAGGCTTATCATGCGACCCCGCGCCCTTGTCGTATTCGATCGTCTTGACCTGCTGGAATGGCAGTTTTGCCAGCGCATCGCCCGGCTGACGCTGTTTCGCCCGTGGCGGGTGACGCTGCAGACTGCCAGCGCGCTGGGTGACTGGCCGGTGTGGGTATTGCTGGTCGTGGCGCAGCCTTGGCTACAGCCGGAAGGCCTAGGGCACCTCATGCAGTACGCCGCGACCGCCGGCGTGGCGATCGCCATCTACCGCCTGATCAAGACCCGCCTATGCCGCGAGCGCCCCTTCATCACCTACCGCAGCGGTATTCAGCGCAGTGCGCCTGCCCGGGATCGCTACAGCTTTCCCAGCGGGCACACCATGCACGCCGTCATGTTCAGCGTATTGGTCGCCGCGCATACCCCATGGCTGCTGCCGGTGGTGTTACCCCTGGCGGTGTTGATTGCCATATCGCGGGTGGGCCTGGGTCTGCACTACGTGAGCGACGTGATCGCCGGGGCGGTCATGGGCTACGGCTTTGCGCTGCTGAGCCTATACCTGATGGGCTGAGCCAGGCACAACGCAAATGGTGAGCAAGGCCGCCCAAAGCGGGATTACCGTTCCGGCGGCAGATCGTCCGGATCAGCATTCAGGGTGGCGAGGGTGGTCTTGACGGCCATGTACACGCCCACGGCAGAAAAGGCAGAAAAAAGCACCAACATGCTTAGCATCAGTCCCATGGTCATACGCTTATCCCTTTGAGTATGCCGCAGTGCGGGTGTTGTTATGAGCGCTGTACTGTCTCATTTATAGGGATAGTCTAAAGTAGGCGGCCAAACTGTACAAATGTTATGCAAAACCTCAGGCTGATGACAATATTGACGCTTTGGCATTGCGTATGGCCCAGACGCAAAAAGACCACCTTGCCGAAACAAAGTGGTCAATTCGCATCGTGACCGTCCATGGTAATGATGTTTAGCGCGTCCCGGCGCTAAAGCGGAGAGTGCCGATTCCCTTGAAGGCTCCTTTCGTTATGCGATGGCTTCCTGCCGTCCGTTTAACGTGAAGACACTCTCCTGACCTACGTGACTCATTGACGCTTAACTTACTCGTGACCCCTCCTTACCAGCGACGCCATTTACCCTTTACTACCGATGACCGTGACATAACTAACGACAAGTGACTGAAAACGTTATTGACTCCCCATACACTCTGGGTAAAGCAGGCACTGGGCCAACAACGCTTGAAAAATTAAATATAACAACAAAAACAACCACTTAATCTATAGCACGATGCGTCGCTGATCACCCGGCTGGCACACAAAGACTGTGCCAGCGTGGCACATGCGACAAAACCGCAAGGCAATGGGGGCAAAATGGGTACATACTGGCGGTGTCGCTAAATGGCAAAGCTTTGCTAATCTAGCTAATAACACGATCTGCCTGAGTAAGGAGGCTTCCATGACACGCGTAACAGCCCTTGGCATTCTGTGCCTTACCGTCCTGCTCCTCGTGAGCGGTTGCAATACCATCCGCGGGGCGGGTGAAGATATCGAGCGGGGCGGAGAAGCCATCCAGCAATCTGCGAGTTAACACGATCATGCTAACGGTTTACCTGTCACACGGGCTGGAAAGCGGCCCTGGCGCGCTGAAAATGCAGGCCCTCAAAGGGATTGCCGACAAACTCGATGACTGCGAGGCCGTGGTAATGGATTACCGTGATCAGCCCGAGCCGCAACAGCGCCTTCAGCACCTGCTGGCGACGCTTAAGGCCCGGGGTGATGACCCTGAACGCTGCGTGCTTGCCGGTTCCAGCCTGGGTGGCTGGCTGAGCGCCGCAGTCAGTGCTCAGCAGCCGGTTCTGGGCTGCTTTTTATTAGCCCCCGCACTGGGCCTGGCGCACTACCCCGAGACCTCGCCCACCATTCAGGCGCGCTGCACGCATATCATCCATGGCTGGCAGGACGACGTCATTCCCCCCGGCCCGGTGATCGAGCGCGCGCAGCGCCAACGCCTGTCGCTGCGCATGGTCGACGACGACCATCGCCTCCACGAAAGCCTCGATACCCTACTCAGCGACTTCGACACCTTTCTGACCCGCTGCAGCGCCCTGCTGCATGCCAGTTCCATCCCCTGCTCGCGTCGCTAGGGGCAGCGCCTGGCACGCAACAGTCGACAAACTCGCCTCAAGGGTGTACAAACAATGTACACACAGAAGGAGAGCGTCCATGTTTGGTCTCTTTAAGCGCGACCCCAAAAAAAAGCTACAGCAAGACTACGAGCGCAAGCTGCAAGCCGCCATGGAAGCGTCGCGCAACGGTGACATGCGGGCTAACGCCACGCTGACCGAAGAAGCCGATGCGCTGCTGGCCGAAATCGAACAGCTGAAGAAAGACGGCAAATAATCCCGCCGTCGTTATACCGCCTGGCTACTCATCAGCCAGCGCGGGTAACAATGTCTTCAGCTTGCGGGTCAGGGTATTGCGCCCCCAGCCCAGCAGCTCTGCCGCTTCGCCCTTGCGACCGCCGGTATGCTTCAGGGCGGTCTCGATCAAGATGCGCTCGAAGTCCGGCACGGCTTCTTCCAGCAAATGCGTATGGCCTTCCGCGAGCGCATGATCCGCCCAGTCGCGAAACGCGCTGCGCCAGTCCCCATAGGCGCTGGTGTCCGATGCGCTGGGCGAGCGCAGCTCGGTCGGCAGGTCTTCTACCAGCACTTCGCGCCCCGAGGCCATGACCGTCAGCCAGCGGCAGATGTTCTCCAGCTGGCGAACGTTACCCGGCCACGGCAGCCGGGTTAGATGGGCTTCCGCTTCGGGCGTCAGCACCTTGACGTCGGTCGACAGTTCCTTGGCTGCTTCCGCCAGGAAATGCCGCGTCAGCCGGGGGATGTCCTCACGGCGTTCGGCCAGCTTGGGCAAATGAATGCGGATGACATTCAGGCGGTGAAACAGGTCTTCCCGGAAGCGCCCATCATCCACCAATGATTCAAGGTTCTGGTGCGTCGCCGCGATAATGCGCACGTCGACCTTGGTCGGGGTGTGTCCCCCCACGCGGTAGAACTCGCCGTCGGCCAGTACGCGCAGCAGGCGCGTCTGGGTTTCAGCTGGCATATCGCCAATTTCATCCAGGAACAGCGTGCCGCCATTGGCCTGCTCGAAGCGCCCCTGGCGCTGCGAGGTCGCCCCGGTAAACGCGCCCTTCTCATGGCCGAACAGCTCCGACTCGATCAGATCCCGCGGTATCGCCGCCATGTTCAACGCAATAAAGGGCTTGCCTTCGCGCGGGCTGTGCTGGTGTAACGCCTCGGCAACACGCTCCTTGCCGGTGCCCGACTCGCCGTTGATCAGCACGGTAATGTGCGAGTGGGAAAGCCGCCCGATGGCCCGGAAGACCTCCTGCATGGCAGGCGCCTCGCCGATGATTTCGGCGTTGAGCCCTTCGGGCACCGAGACCGGCCGCTGGCGCTCGCGGGCGTGGGCCACGGCGCGGCGCACCAGGGCCAGCGCCTCGTCGACATCGAACGGCTTGGGCAGGTATTCGAAGGCGCCGCCCTGATAGGACGCCACCGCACTGTCCAGGTCCGAGTGCGCGGTCATCACGATGACCGGCAGGTCGGGGTGGGCCTCGCGCACCCGGGCCATCAGGTCCAGGCCATCGATACCCGGCATGCGAATATCGGTCACCAGTACGTCCGGCGGGCTTTCAAGCAGACGCGTGAGGGCCGTATCGGCCCGCTCGATGCATTCGACCTCAAGGTCGGGTTGCGCCAGCGCGCGTTCTAGTACCCAGCGAATCGCACGGTCATCGTCAACGATGACGACCCGCGCAACATCATTACGGGCAGGCTCAGTCATGACGCTTCTCCGGTGGAATGAATAACCAGTGGGATCAAGAGACGAAATTCGGTGTGTCCCGGGCGTGAGTCGCACTCAATCAGCCCCTGATGCTGGTGCAGGATCGATTGGGCGATCGACAGGCCAAGACCGCTGCCTTCGGCACGGCCCGAGACCATCGGATAAAACAGGGTTTCTTGCAGCGCCGCCGGAATGCCGGGGCCGTTGTCCAGCACGGCCACTTCGCTGACCAGCCGGTGGCGCTCGGCCCCCAGAGTAAACTGGCGACGCGCGCGGGTACGCAGCACCAGGGTCGGCGACGGGGTTTCCGCGTCGCTCATGGCCTGCACCGCGTTGCGCGCCACGTTCAGCACCGCCTGGATCATCTGATCCTCGTCGCCGGACAGATCCGGCAGGCTGGGGTCGTAGTCACGCTGAATATCGACGTGGGGATGCTCGGCAATCAGCAGCGAGCGCACCCGTTCGAGCACCTTGTGGATATTGACCGGTTCGTGCTTGACGATGTAGTTGGGCCCCAGCATCGAGTCCACCATGTCGCGCAGCCGATCAACCTCTTCGACGATGATGTGGGTAAATTCGCGCAGCGCGGGATTATCCAGATCGCGCTCGAGCAGCTGCGCCGCCCCGCGGATACCGCCCAGCGGGTTCTTCACCTCGTGGGCGAGCCCCCGGGCCAGCACCTTGATGGTTTCCTGGCGGGTGGTCAGCGCTTCCTCGCGGGAAATCTGCATCAGCCGGTCACGCGGCTCGACCTCGAGCAGCAGCTCCGACTCGGAGAGCGGTGTCACCGTGTAATCGACGGTCAAAGCGTCGCTGTTCAGCGGGGTGATACGCGCCTCGCGCTGGGTAAAGGGATGGAATGCATCGCGGGCCTTGGCCAGCACCTCGTCAATGCTTTCATCGCCGCCCAGCAGGGTATCCAGGCTGGTTCCCTTTACCCGGCTCAGGCTCACCGCCAGCAGCGCTTCCGCCGCCGGGTTCATCCAGCACACGTTGAGGCGGCCGTCCAACAGCAGCACCGCCGTGGTGAGATGTTCCAGTAATCGCTGGTGCATGGTGGTGTCTTGCAAAGTCGCCTCGTCCATTACCTTGGGTCAACCTTCCGCTGGAAAGATGTAGTGGGCACTGCAAAAAGCGCGCCAAATGGGCGACAGCGCTGATTTGCACGCTACTTGCGCCGCGTGGCGGTGCATGGCGGGCTGTCATGGCGCAAACCGTCGGCCGCACTGCGTCACCTCTGCACCATAATGGCGCATCTGCACTACTCTGCCACCACGATGGTCACCGGTGGCGTGCGGTGCTGCCGACGCCCCTGGGCGTCCAGCAGGTCCGCCTGGAGCTGATGCCGACCGACGGGCAGGTTCGCCAGCCAGAACACATCGCTGTGCAGCGCCGATTGGCTAACGTCTCCATTGACCCGCAGCTGGACGCGATGATCATCGCGCAGTGGCGGTACGATGCGTAGCGTCACCGGCGTGGCGGCACTCACTTCCGCGCCCGTACCGGGCGAATCAATCTGAAAGCGGTCGTAGGGCATGAAAGGCGGCCCCGGCGATGCCGCGGCGGGACGCGCGTCCGTCGCCTTCGACGCTGGGCTCGGCAAGCCCGGCAGCGGCGCAAGCTCAATGGCTTCGCCGCCGTCACGCGGGGAGTCGGAGAACGTGACGTTGCCGTTGTCATCCACCACCCGGTAGACCGTTGACGACGCAACCGCCCCGGCAGCCGCCACCGTCAGCAGCAGGCCAGCGCCGACTATCGCGCTGGCTTGTCTCCAACGCCTCAATGCCTTGCGCACCATGCGCCCTCCTTCAATGAAAAAACCCCGCCGTGGCGGGGTTTAGGCTTATCAGCACCACAGAGGTGAGATTAGCAGCTGTAGTACATATCAAACTCGACGGGGTGCGTGGTCATACGGATACGCTCCACGTCTTCCATCTTGAGCTCGATGTAGGCGTCGATCATTTCATCGGTGAACACGCCACCTTCGGTCAGGAAAGCACGGTCAGTGTCGAGTGCTTCCAGCGCCTGATCCAGGCTGTGCGCCACGGTGGGTACGGACTTGCCTTCTTCCGGCGGCAGGTCGTACAGATTCTTGTCCATGGCATCGCCAGGGTGGATCTTGTTCTTGATACCGTCGATACCCGCCATCAGCATGGCCGCAAAGCACAGGTACGGGTTGGCCGTCGGGTCAGGGAAACGCAGCTCGACACGCTTGCCTTTCGGGCTCGCGGTGTACGGAATACGAATAGACGCGGAACGGTTGCGGGCGCTGTAGGCCAGCATGACTGGCGCTTCAAACCCCGGTACCAGGCGCTTGTACGAGTTGGTCGACGCATTGGTGAAGGCGTTCAGCGCGCGGGCGTGCTTGATGACGCCGCCAATGTAGTACAGCGCCATTTCAGACAGGCCGGCGTACTCGTCGCCCGCGAACTGGTTGGTGCCTTCTTTCCAGAACGACTGGTGAACGTGCATGCCCGAGCCGTTATCGCCTACCAGCGGCTTCGGCATGAAGGTCGCGGTCTTGCCGTAAGCGTGCGCCACGTTGTGGATCACGTACTTCATTTCCTGGACTTCGTCGGCTTTCTTCACCAGCGTGTTGAACTTCACGCCAATTTCGTTCTGGCCGGCGTTGGACACTTCGTGGTGGTGCACTTCCACCGACTGACCAATGGCTTCCAGGGTGTTACACATTGCACCGCGAATATCGTGGAAGCTGTCGACCGGAGGTACCGGGAAGTAGCCGCCCTTGACGCGCGGGCGGTGGCCCAGGTTGCCGCCTTCTACCTGGCTATCCGTGGCCCAGGCACCTTCTTCAGAGGTGATCTTGTACATGGAACCCTGGATATCGGATTTCCAGTGCACTTCGTCAAAGATGAAGAACTCGGGCTCCGGGCCGAAAAAGGCGGTGTCGCCAAGACCGGTGGACTGCAGGTACGCCTCGGCACGCTTGGCAATGGAGCGCGGGTCACGGTCGTAACCCTGCATGGTCGCCGGCTCGATGATGTCGCAGCGGAGTACCAGCGTCGCGTCTTCGGTGAAGGGGTCGAGGTAGGCAGTACCGTCTTCCGGACGCAGAATCATGTCGGATTCGTTGATGCCCTTCCAGCCGTTGATGGACGAACCATCGAACATCTGACCGTTTTCGAAAAACTCTTCATCGACGTCGCGGGCAGGCACGGTCACGTGCTGTTCTTTACCCCGGGTGTCGGTGAAACGCAGGTCTACCCACTTAACATCATGCTCTTCGATTAGCGCGAGAGTCTTGGCTGACATAGTGTCCTCCGGTATGAGCGTGGCTTAAAGCTAACGACAGTAAGCTACCGATAAATGTTGTTCGACATGACGCGTGCATCATGGCACGCCTGCCTTGCTTATTCACTCAACGTTTGTTTGTTGCCTTCAACAGAACGTCTAGCGATAACGAAACCGGCTAATGTTGTAGCACGCCGCATGGCGTTTTGCCTATGACCGACTAGCCGCTACTGCAAGCAATGCAGGTTGCGTGCCATTTTTGCACCAATATGGCATTAAAAATAAACAAGTATTTGTTTTTTAAGCACTTAAAAACCTGTTCTCGTGCATCTTCATGTCGCATACCTGGCTAAAGCCCTGACATCCAGCTCTTCCGGCGCGGTGTTCGCACCAAAATAAATCAAAAATAACGCCACGCGCACTAAAAAGGTGCATATGGCAAGATGACACCGGTAACATGGCCGCTGTATTTGCTTGCGCACTAGACAATCGCTACTATATTAACTTTTGAACACAATCGGTTACAATTAGGCAAAATCAGGCGTAAACGGCCAGAGGGCACCCCATGAAGTCGGTCTGTTTTATCATCGACACCTATGTCACGGGTGCTCAACTGCCCCGCCATCTTCAGACCATCCAGCGAGCTACCGACGACGGCTCTGACTTCTCACTGCGGATCGTCAGCCTGGCTCATGACCCCCGGTTAACGCTCATGGAACAGCGCTTTTCCGCCCAGTGCACCACGCTGCCCGGCACCGCACTCGGGGAGCGACTCAACCATGCGGCCAGTGCCAGCCAGGCCGAGTGGCTGGTGTTTGCCCTGCACGCCACCGCCCTGCAGGCGGCCCTGTGGCGCTCGCTGTTTCCCATGCTGGATAGCTATGCCATGGACGCCGTTGTCCTCGGCTCCAGTGAGCCCACCTTGTCCACGCGCCTGCTGCAGCGCTTTATGGCCACCACGCTGCAGTCGCCCCCTTATATTGCGGTTCGACGAACGTGGCTGGAGCGCCTGGGCGGCTTCGACCCGGAGCTCGACCGGACCGCCATCCACGACTTCCTGCAACGGCTGCACGCCTGCCCGACCCGCATTGACGCCCTGAATGCCGACGGCAAACCGTTTTCCACGGGCCATATTGCCTAGGGCCTCTTGCATACAAAGGGCTCCAGCGGAATACGCATGAAATCGGCGACGAGGTTATCCATGTCGTTATTCACTTGATCCATCAAGTGAATAAAAACGGCGATGCAGCCTTACGCCCCCAGCCCCAAGATCTCTTCCACTTTCCGCATGAGCCCTCCTGCCTGTGTGTGGTTACACCACGCTTGACGCATCGCGCCCTGAACATCCCACACCATGCGCTGTCCGACTTGGGCAGTGCACGACAATTCCCAACAGACGAGGCGCTCGTGGCACAACGCCCTCTCTAGAGGCTCAGCGCCATCAGCCGGGCCAGCTACGTGCCCCGTGCCGCTGTACATCAGCGCCGGACGGCGCGACGTTTTCGACGCCGAGTTTCACGCCCGGCAGTTACGCCAGGCCATGGAGAAGATCCAGCCCAATGCGGTCAACTTCGACCTGTACCCCGGCGGCCACACCTGGAAAGTGTGGCGGGCCAGCCTGCCGGCCGCGCTGACCTTCATGTTTCAATATGTCGAGGCGCCAACCCAGAACAACTCACACAAATAAGCTACGCTTATATAACGATATTTCGCGTTGTCGTTAACAACTCACCCCAACGGAACAAGGAGTTTTCCATGCATCGCCACATTGAATGGGATATGCCAGGTAGCGCCAGCGTCGCGCATCATTACGCCCAGGATCCCAACCACGACGCCAGACCGCATACCGGCGACATCATCTCAGCCCGCTACCAGGGCTGTTCGGTTAGGGTAGACGTACAAAGCTATCAGGAAGACGAAAGGGTCAGCATCGGCCCCGTGGTGGCCATCATCGGCCCCCAGGGCCAACGCCTCGACAGTCACGGCAAGCTGCACAAGGGCGACATTGTCCGCCTACCCGATGACAAACGCGCCATGGAGCCGAGTCCCGAGGAGTAAGACGCCGTTTAAACAACGATGTATATCTGGATCCCTCGTTGTAAACGAGGGATCACCTTAACTTTTCACAGCTAGCCTTCTCCTCATCCTTTTCTCCCCAGATGACCGCGCCGGCACATTTGCGTTGGTCTCGCATTCTTGACGTTGCTCTGTGCCGCTGAGCGAGTAAAATACTCGGCAAATTTATTGGCTTCGCCAATTGTTATGTTATAACCTATTTGATTATTCACGAGGGCGGCTTAATGAGTGAGCATTCACATCGCCATAACAAGGAAGGGCCTTGTCATTTTTCGCTGATGTCGCTGTCGGCGGTGCGGCGGTTGCTGTCGGTGGCGGTACCGCTGCTGGTGCTGTGGCTGATGGTGCTGTGGGCCAACGGGTGGGCATCATGAGCCGGCGCTCACTATCACGCCTGCAGCTGCATGACCTGCATTTGGCCCAGGGGCACCGCACGGTGCTGGAGCATGTGGAAGGCGACTTTCAACCCGGCGCGATCACCGCGCTGATCGGCGCGAACGGCGCGGGTAAAAGCACGCTCATTCAGGCCATCATGGGTGAACTCCGCCCGATGAGCGGCAAGGTGGTATGCACCGTGCCCAAGGAACGCCGGGCCTGGCTACCGCAGCAGTTGGCGTTGGACCTTTCCTTCCCGATGAGCGTGGAAGAGCTGGTGATGACCGGCAGCTGGCCAAGCCACGGGGCGCTGAAAGGCTATTGCGCGGCGCACTACCGCAAGGGCCGCGAGATCATGGCGCGGCTGGGCATCTCACATCTGGCGCACCGTCCGCTGGGCGAGCTGTCCGGCGGTCAGCGCCAGCGCGCCCTGATCGGCCGCACGCTGATGCAGGAAGCCGAGCTGCTGCTGCTCGACGAGCCGTTTGCCAACGTGGATAGCGAGACGGTGGACATTCTGATCCGCATTTTGCGCCAGATGGCCGACGACGGCGCGACGCTGATTCTGGTGCTCCACGATATGGATCACCTGCAGCGCCTGGCCGACGAAGTGCTGATGCTCAACGGCGGTCACGGCCGCTGGATGTCGCCCAGCGCGCTTACCCATCAGCACGCGCCCGCTCAGGTGGTGCCCTTCACGCTGGGAGGCCGTCATGCTGGCACTGCTTGATGCCTGGTTTATCGCGCCTTTCGATTACGGCTTCATGCGCCGTGCGGTAGTCGGCGGCCTGGCACTGTCGTTGGCGGCGCCCACGCTGGGCGTGTTTCTGGTGCTGCGCGGCATGAGCCTGATTGGCGACGCCATGGCCCACGCGATTCTGCCCGGGGTGGCGCTGGGCTTTCTGCTGGCCGGGTTTTCACTGCCGGTGATGAGCATCGGCGGCGTGCTGTTCGGCGTGATGGTGGCATTGCTTGCCGGAGCCGTTTCCAAGATGGGCGGCCAGCGCGAAGACGCTGCCATGGCGAGCTTTTTCATTATTTCCTTGGCGGCAGGCGTGATGCTGATCTCGATTGGTGGCAGCAGCGTCGATCTGACCCATGTGCTGTTTGGTTCGATTCTGGCGATCAACTCCACAGCGCTGCTGCTGATCGCCGGGATGAGCACATTGATTGTGCTGACCCTGGCGGTGATTTTCCGCGCCCTGGTGGTGGAATGCCTGGATCCGCTGTTTTTACGCGGCCAGAGTCGCCGCAGCGGCTGGGTGCACAGCGTGTTTTTGGGGCTGCTGGTGCTCAATCTTACCGCCGGGTTTCAAACCCTGGGAACACTGATGGCAGTGGGCTTGATGATGCTGCCAGCCACCTCGGCGCGCTTCTGGAGCAAGCGCCTGGAGGGGTTGATCGGGATTGCCGTGGCGCTTGCGATGATTGCCAGTACCGGCGGGCTGTTGCTGTCGTTTCATCTCGACATTCCCTCAGGCCCCAGCATTATTCTACTGGCCGGCAGTGGCTATCTATTGTCTGCCCTGTTCGGCCGTTATCACAGCTTGGCCGCTCGCTGGCGGCGCAAAACCGCGCCGCTCTCGGCGGAGCCAAGCGCTTGATCACCGGGTCTTGCCCGTTCACCTTGATAAGGAGCCTTCATGTCGCCGTTACCTTTCTCCCGCTGGCTGGTTGGCGCGTCTGCGCTGCTGGCCTTGCCCGCCGCCGTGGCGTCCGAGCGCGTACAAGTGGTCACCAGCTTTTCGATTCTGGCCGATATGGTTGAACAGGTCGGCGGCGAGCACGTGGCGGTGACCTCGCTGGTTGGCCCTGACGGCGACGCCCACGTGTATTCGCCCAGCCCCGGCGACGCACGCGCGCTGGCCGATGCCGACCTGGTAGTCTTTAACGGGCTGCTCTACGAGGGCTGGATGGAGCGCCTGATCGATTCCAGCGATTATCGCGGCGCGCTGGTTACCGCGACCCAGGGCATGAGGCCGCTGGCCCGGGCCGGCCAGGGTGATCACGACGAGCACGGTCATGATGACCATGGCCACGACGAACAGGGTCATGACGATCATGGTCACGATGCTGAAGCCCAGCACGCCCACGGCGATGACGACCCGCACGCCTGGCAGGACCTGGCCCGCGCTGAAACCTACGTCGAGAACATCCGCGATGGGCTGATCGAGGCCGATGGCGACAACCGCGAGGCGTATGAGGAAAACGCCGAGCGCTATCTGGCCGAGGTTCAGGCCACCGACGCCGAGATCCGTGCGCTGATCGAGGAGATTCCCCCTTCCACCAGCGTGATCACCGGCCACGATTCGTTCGGGTACTTTGCTGACGCCTACGGCGTGCGTTTTCTGTCCCCGGTAGGGCTATCCACAGAAGCCGACCCGAGCGGCGCCAGCATGGCCGACCTCATCGACGTGATCGAAGAAGAGAACGTCGAGGCGCTGTTCCACGAAAACATGACCAACCAGTCGATACTCGACCAACTGGCCGAAGAAACCGGGCTGAGCGTGGCGGGCACTCTGTATGCCGATGCCTTGAGCACCGAAGGCGAAGCAAGTACTTACTTAGGCATGATGCGTCACAATGCCAAGGTGCTGCACGACGCGCTGGCCGACCCGGATCATGAAGACCATGGTCAAGCCGACGAGCACGGTCATGATCATGACCACGGCGACCACGATCACTGATCAGCCTCGATAAATACGCGCTGATCAGGCGTTGACCGCCTTGAGCAGCCACGCCCGGAAAGCGGCCATCGCGTGGCTTTCCGGGGGCATCTGGCGAAGGGAAAGTTGCATTTTGCGACCTCGATATGGAGACTGGCAGCATTCCCTTGCCTGCAAAGAGCCAGCCCCATGCGTTTGAACGCCGATTTTTCCCACTTCGCCTGTGTCACTCCGGACGATTATCAGTGGGTTGCCTCGCCCAGCGCCGGTGTCGAGCGGATGATGCTTGATCGCATTGGTGATGAAGTGGCGCGTGCCACGAGCCTTGTGCGTTACGCGCCCAACAGCCAGTTTGATCGGCACGTCCACGGTGGCGGTGAAGAGATTCTCGTCCTGGAAGGCGTGTTCGCCGATGAGCATGGCCAGTATGCGGCCGGCAGCTATCTGCGCAACCCCATCGGTACCGGCCATACGCCGCAAATTGGCGAGGAAGGCGCGCTGATTCTGGTCAAGCTGCATCAGTTTGACCCCAACGATATCCTGCAGCTGGCCGTTCCCGCCCACCGCCTGCCCTGGCAGCCGGATCGCCGCCCCGGCATTACCTACAAAATGCTGCACACCTTCAAGCAGGAGCGGGTCAGCTTGGAACGCTGGGAACCCGGCCACGCCATCCGCTACCCGGTGCTCACCGGCGGGCTGGAACTGTTTGTGCTGGAAGGCACGCTGAGCGACGGCGAGCGCGATTATCCGGCCGGCAGCTGGTGCCGTTATCCCAGCGGCGTGGCGCTTACGCTGACCGCCGGCGCCAACGGCGTGCAGCTATACCTCAAACGCGGGCACCTGCCTCCCGCACAGGCCGAATCAGCCTAGCGCGAGAAACGGCAGTAGCGTCAGCGCGATCAACAGCACGATGGCCACGCCCACCAGCGTGACCTGGATGGGGTGGGCGGTGAAGCGTCGCCATAGCGTCGGCGCGTCACCCCGCTCGACGGCCTCCTGGTGGGCCTGCCGGGCGCGAATCTGGCGCTCGGCCTGGTAGTCGGCCAATAGCGCCCTGGCCGTTTCGAGCTGACTGAGGTCGCGGAGCCAGATGGCATCCACGCCCAGCCGAAAGAAGCCCGCCTGGGTCTCGTAGGTATCCATCCCGTGGGCGTCCAGCAGCTGGCGCACCTCCATGGCTTCCTCGTCGGTGACGTGGCGCAGGCGGAACAGCAGATGCGCCATGTTAGTCGCCTTTACCGGCCATCAAGTCGGCCTGAATCACTTCGATCCAGTAGCCGTCGGGGTCTTTGACGAACACCACGTCCTTCATCTTGCCCTGATCGGCGCGCTTGACGAAGGTGACGTCGTGCTCGTCGAACCACGCCTGGGCCGCCGCCAGATCGGGCACGCTAAAGCAGATATGGCCAAAGCCCTGAGGCTCGGCGTTGCCGTCGTGGTAGGCAAAATCCTCCTGATCTTCCGTGCCCCAGTTGTGGGTCAGTTCCAGCAGGCCCTTCTGGCTGAACGTCCAGGCGGTGCGCGCCTGGGTATCGTCGGGCACGCTGTCGCCGTCTTCCAGGTTGGCAAGAAAGTACAGCGAGAACTGCATTTCCTCGAAGTCCAGCCGCCGCATCACCTGCATGCCAAATACCTGGGAATAAAACGCCAGGGCTCGCTCGGGGTCTTTCACCCGCAGCATGGTGTGATTCAGGCGGAAACCCTGGGTCTGCGCCGGGGCCGGCTTGACGCCGGGGTGCTGCTCACCTTGCATGGGCATGCGCTATCTCCTTTGACGTTTTTAACACGGTGTACAAGGCTATACTGTAGCTGTTAAACCAATGTCGTTGATACGCGACTACCGCGCCGTCACTTCATCATGAGGGCAGTCGCCCAGAATTCCAGTCTTTAACCGCCAGGAGGCCTTATGGCCCGCGATCTCAATGTACTGGGTGAGCCGCTCACTCCGTGCTGTCATGCCCCCAAAACCGGCTTTTACCGCGATGGCTTCTGCCGCGTCGGGCCGGATGATGTAGGCGTTCACTCCGTCTGCGCCATGCTTACCGAGGAGTTTCTGGCCTTTTCGCTGGCGCAGGGTAACGACCTGGTGACGCCCCGCCCTGAATTCGGTTTTCCCGGCCTGCGGCCCGGCGACCGCTGGTGCCTGTGCGCGTCCCGTTGGCTGGAAGCCGCCGAGGTGGGGCTGGCCCCGCCGGTTATCCTTTCCGGCACCCATCAGAAAACCCTCGATATCATCGAGCTGGTCACGCTGCGCCGACATGCGCTGGATGCCGTGCATTGAGGTGACAATAGACAGGTTGGATATTTTGTGCAAACACTCTACACTTCTATTATCTTAGCTATACAAAACGTTTTCTAATGCCCACGTAAAGGCGTTCATCAGGAGCAGGTCATGACCTCGATCGATATGGCCCTTGGCGACCACATCACGCTAAAGCAACTATCCCAGGCGTTACGCAACGGCTTCTCGCCGATTGTGGAAGTGGAATCCATGGATGGCATCTACAAGGTGCGCTTTCATCATGCCAACGGCGTCTCCGACCTGTCCAATGCCGACGGGCACGTCAGCACCTTTCTCGGCACCGGCGAAATCCGCGATACCCTTGGGTCATTGGGTTTGACCCACGGCGTACTGACCTTTGCCGACCAGTGTGGCGATGAAATGATCGGCGTCGAAGGCAAAGCCATGACGCCTGATGAAATGCTCACCTACGGAACCCGCATCGCGTTTCGCTAGCCCGTTTTTCAAGGCTTTACAGACACGCCAAAGCCACGGATAGTAAGCACACGACAGGGGCGCTCGTGACCAGCGAGCTGAGAAGCACCCTTATAACCTGAACCGGCTAATACCGGCGTAGGGAGTCGTGGTGTGCGCACACCACCTCCCCGTCGGGAGGATCCCATGACGCAACCTTCTCTTGGCAGCTGTCTGTCATCCCTGCGTGAGTCCACCCCGCTGATTCACTGCATCACCAATTACGTGGCAATGAACAGCACGGCCAACGTGCTGCTGGCCGCCGAGGCATCCCCCGCCATGCTGCACGCCACCCAGGAAGTGGCGGAATTTACCCAGCTGGCCGATGCGCTCTCCGTCAATATCGGAACGCTTTCCCCGCCTTGGGTCGAGGCCATGCAGCTCGCTACCCACACTGCTGATACCCACGCCACCCCTTGGGTGCTTGATCCAGTGGCCGTTGGCGCCACCCGCTATCGGCAAACGGTCTGCGCCGACTTGCTGGCTCACCGGCCAAGCGTGATTCGCGGCAACGCCTCGGAAATACTCGCGCTCAATGGACTGGCCCACCAGGGGCGGGGCGTGGATGCGACCGCCGCCACCGAGGATGCCCTGGCAGCCGCCATGGCGCTGGCCGAACAGCATCGCTGCGTGGTGGCCATGACCGGGGAGCGGGATCTGGTTACCGATGGCCACCAGTATTACACGATCAACGGCGGCCACCCGCTGATGCCGCGCGTGACCACCCTGGGCTGCGCGCTGAGCGCGCTGGTGGCGGCGTTTGTCGCGGCCACGCCGGGCAAGCCACTCCTGGCCACCAGCGCCGCAGTGGCGTCTTTCGCCCTGGCCGGTCAGCGTGCCGGCGCGACGGCCGCCGGGCCGGGCAGTTTTTACGTGGCCTTTCTGGACGCTGTTTATCAACTGACCCCCGATGACCTAAGCCACTTTGCCCAGCACGAGGTGACGCATGCCGCTTGATCTATCCCTTTACCTGGTGACCGATGCGGCACTGTGCCAACACTACGGCCTTGAAAACACCGTCAGCGAGGCCGTGCGGGGCGGGGTCAGCATCGTCCAGCTGCGCGACAAACAGGCAAGCAATGCGCAGATGATCGATCAGGCTAGGCGCCTGAAAGCCCTGCTGGCGGGTAGCGGCGTGCCGCTGATCATCAATGACCGTCTCGAGGTGGCGCTGGCCAGCCAGGCGGATGGGCTGCACGTTGGCCAGAGCGACACCGACGTGCGCCAGGCCCGCCAGGCGATGGGGCCGGACGCCATCCTGGGGCTGTCGATCAACGCCGTTGAACAGCTTCAGGCATTGCCCATCGACCTGCTGGATTACGTTGGCATCGGGCCGGTATTTGCCACGCCCAGCAAGCAGGATCACGCCCAGCCCATCGGCTTTGGCGGCCTGGCCTCTCTGGTCAACGCCTGCCCGCTACCCAGCGTGGCCATCGGCGGGCTTACTGCCAGCCACGCCAGCGCCGTGCAGCGCGCCGGTGCTGACGGGTTGGCCGTCATCTCGGCGATCTGCGGTCAGCCGGATCCCGAGGCGGCGGCACGCGCCTTCCAGCGCGTATAGTCATCAGGCCGTGGGGCGACGCTTCAGGGTCGTGCGCCGATCGTGGTAGGCAATCGCCAGGCCGCTGGCCATGATCAAGGCGCTGCCGACCCACACCCACAGGTCGGGCAACTCTCCCCAGAACCACCAGCCGAGCAGTACGGCCCACAGCATGGCGGTGTAATCAAACGGCGCGGCAATCGCCGCCGGAGCAAAGCGAAAGGCCAGGGTAATGAAAGCGGTGGCGGCGACGCCCAGCACGCCCGAGGCAAAGAACCCTGCCCAGTGCCAGGGCTGCGGCGTCTGCCAGACCCACGGCAAGGTCGCTGCGGTCACCACCAGGGGCACACAGGTCATGTAAAACAGCATCGCCCAGAGGTGTTCCCGGGCGCCATAACGCCGAGCGGTAATCATCATCAGGGCGTAAAACAGCGCCGCGCCTACCAGCGCCAAGGCACCCGGCTGGAACGCGTCGCCATTGGGGCGAACCACAATCAGCACGCCGACAAACCCCACCAGGGAGGCAATCAGCACGGGGGGCTCGATGCGTTCACCCAGCAGGGGTACCGACAGCAGGGTGACAAAAAGCGGCGCCACAAAGGCAATCGCGGTGGCCTCAGCAAGCGGCAGCAGCGTCAGCCCCAGCACGAAACACACCATGGTGGCGGTATAGATGAGCCCGCGCAGCAGGTGAACACCCGGTCGCCGCGTGCGCAGCTTGCGCACCCCGCCGGCAAAGTGGGCAAGCAAGGCAATCAGCGGCAGCGAGATCAGGGCACGGAAAAAAATGATCTGCAGCGGCGAATGAACCTCGCCCAGCCATTTAGACACAGCATCCCCCAGCGCCAGGAACAGGACGCCCAGACACATGCAGAGGATACCCTTCAGGGACGTCGTCACCGTGACCTCCTTTTTATTCCCTGCCAAAAAGCAAAGCACCCCGCCAAATAGCCTCTGGCGGGGTGCTGTCACACTACCGCATTACAGACTGGCGTTGACCACCATGCAATCCATTCCTCGAGAGCGTAGCTGTTCGCAGGCCTGGCGGGCCTGCGGTTCTTCCAGCGCCATCAGCCGGGCGCGAAATACCGGACGCTGGCCAGCCGATGCGTCGACGGCCACCTGGCCACCCACGTCACGGGATAAATAATCAGCGGCTTCACGGGCGTAGCGCTGGGCCTGATCCTCCTGGCTGAAGGCGCCGACCTGAATACCCCAGCCGCCAGCGGCCGCACGCGCCGCCATGACGCGCTCACGCTCGATAAAAGCCTGTAGCGGATCCTCTTGGGGCTGGCGATCCGGCTCATCGACCGCCGACGGGGCCGAGACCGACTCGGAGGGGGCTGAAGCCGGCGTGTAGGTGGCAACCACCGCAGGTTGCTCAGGCGTCGAGACCGGCGCTGCAGCCGGTGGGGCATCACGGGTGGGGGCTGGCGTGGAGGATGGCGCAAACGCCATGTACTCAGCAGAGAAACTGAGATCGGATACGAAGTTTTGCTGATCGCGCAACGCGGCCCGGACAAAGCTGCGGTTCAGCAGGCTGGTCATGTGCTTGTCCCGGGACTGCGCGGTGAACCCGCCCATGACAATGCCCATCAGCCGACGGTCACCGCGCTTGGCGGTGGTGATGACATTGAACCCCGAGGCGCGAATGAAACCGGTTTTAAGGCCATCGGCGCCGGGATAGTTGCGCACCAGGCGATTATGGCTGGTGTGCCGGGTGCCGCGGTAGGTGAATTCCTGCAGGCCAAAATAATGGTAGTAGTCGGGGAAGTCCTGCATCACGCGCACCGCCAGCGTGACCATGTCGCGTGCCGTGGTGATCTGGCGATCATCGGGCAGCCCCGAGGCGTTGCGAAAGGTGGTGTTGCGCATGCCCAACTCACGCGCCTTGGCGGTCATCAGCTGGGCAAAGCGTCGCTCGCTGCCACCCAGCGCCTCGGCCACGACCACGGCCACATCGTTGGCCGAGCGCACCGCCAGGGCACGGATGGCCTCGTCGACAAGAATCGAGCTGCCCGGTGAGAGCCATAGCTTGGAGGCTGGCATGGAGGCGGCCTGAGAAGACACCGGCAGCGGCTGATCGACCTGTAGCCGACCTTGCTCAAGCGCTTCAAAGGTGAGATAGAGCGTCATGACCTTGGTCAGCGAGGCCGGATAGCGTCTGGCGTCTTCATTCTCGGCGTACAGCACTTCGCCTTCATCCAGATCGACAACCATGCCCGCATAGCGAGGGTTGGCCGCCTGAAGCGGCAAGGCGACGACAATAAGCATCACGCCTACCAGTAACGCGCTTCCACGCAGGCGCCACCGGCACCTCCATCGCTTGGCTAACATACGTGCCCCCTGAAAGTAGCTTCCAACACCGCCATTTTATTTTGCCTGGATGACAGGTTAACGCCTTGAGTATATACGTTGAAGCCACAAAGCGGCGATATAAAAAAACCGACCCACAAGGGGTCGGTTTTGACGTTGACTCGGCAGGCCGAAGGAAAATTACTCTTCGCCGGCTGCCTCTTCAACGATGGGACGGTCGACAAGCTCAACGAACGCCATGGGTGCGTTGTCGCCGGTGCGATAGCCGCACTTGAGGATACGGACGTAACCGCCCGGACGCTCGGCGTAACGCGGGCCCAACTCGTTGAACAATTTACCGACGGCTTCTTTAGAGCGCGTGCGGGAAAAAGCCAGACGACGGTTGGCAACGCTGTCCTGCTTGGACAAGGTGATCAGCGGCTCGATGACGCGACGCAGTTCCTTGGCCTTGGGCAGGGTTGTCTTGATGACTTCATGTTCGACCAGCGAGACAGACATGTTCTTGAACATGGCCTGCCGATGCGAGCTGGTACGATTCAGATGACGACCACTCTTACGATGACGCATGGTTGTGATTCCTTACCAAACTGGGACTCGAGTCGACACTCACGCGGAGGCCTTGTCGTCCTTCAGGCTAGCCGGCGGCCAATTTTCCAACCGCATGCCGAGGGACAAGCCACGCGCTGCCAATACATCCTTGATTTCATTCAAGGATTTCTTGCCGAGGTTCGGGGTCTTCAACAGCTCAACTTCAGTGCGCTGAATCAGATCTCCGATGTAGTAGATATTCTCGGCTTTTAGGCAGTTCGCGCTGCGAACGGTCAACTCAAGATCGTCTACGGGGCGCAACAGGATAGGATCGACTTGATCCTCTTCCTCTTCGACTTCCTGCTCTTTATCTGCTTCCAGGTCGACGAAGGCGGCCAGCTGCTCTTGCAGGATGGTCGCACTGCGGCGGATTGCCTCTTCCGGATCCAGGGTACCGTCGGTTTCCAGATCGATAATCAGCTTATCGAGGTCGGTGCGCTGCTCGACACGAGCGGCTTCGACCGCATAGGAAACACGGCGGACAGGGCTGAAGGTGGCATCCAGCTGCAGGCGGCCAATAGCACGGGACTCTTCATCAGAGCCACGGGCGTCAGCCGGTTCGTAACCACGACCCAGCGCTACCTTAAGCTGAATCTTCAGCTCGGCACCTTCATTGACGTGTGCAATGACGTGATCCGGGTTGACGACTTCGACGCTATGATCAAGCGCAATGTCGCCAGCGGTGACGACGGCTGGGCCCTGCTTGTTCAGCGAGAGCACCGCCTCATCGCGGCTGTGCATCTTGATCGCAACATCTTTCAAGTTCAGGAGGATTTCAATGACATCTTCCTGCACCCCTTCGAGGGCACTGTACTCGTGCTCGACACCCGCAATCTCGGCTTCTACCACGGCACAGCCGGGCATGGACGAGAGCAGAATGCGGCGCAGTGCATTCCCCAGGGTGTGACCAAAACCACGCTCGAACGGCTCGAGCACGATCTTGGCGTGATGTGCGCTGATTTCTTCGACCTTTATGTCACGAGGACGGAGAAACTCTGTCACTGAACGCTGCATATGAACACCTTTCAGGCTGCCAAACGGATACTTGGTACTCAGGAGCATCCGGGCGGAGAACCGCCCGGGCTACAAAGAAGCAGAGACTGTTTACTTCACACTGCTTACTTGGAGTACAGCTCGACGATCAGGTTTTCGTTGATGTCGGCAGTCAGGTCACCGCGTTCAGGCAGAGCCTTGAAAGTGCCTTCCATCTTCTTGGCGTCGGTTTCGATCCACGCCACATCGCCACGGTTGGCCGCAATGGACAACGCGTTCTGGATGCGAGCCTGGTTCTTCGCCTTTTCGCGAATGGCGACAACGTCACCCGGCTTCACTTGGTAGGAAGCCACGTTGACGGTGCGACCGTTCACGGCAATCGCCTTGTGGCTGACCAGCTGACGCGCTTCAGAGCGTGTCGAGCCGAAGCCCATGCGGTAGACGACATTATCCAGTCGGGATTCGAGCAACTGCAACAATACCTCACCGGTCGCGCCTTTCAGGCGAGCGGCTTCTTTGTAGTAGTTGCGGAACTGCTTTTCGAGTACGCCATACATACGGCGTACTTTCTGCTTCTCGCGAAGCTGCAAGCCGTAGTCGGAAAGACGCTGACGACGCTGGCCGTGTACACCCGGAATCTGCTCGGATTTACACTTTTTCTCGAAGGGGGTCACGCCACTCTTCAAAAAGAGATCGGTGCCCTCGCGACGAGACAATTTGCACTTCGGTCCAATATAACGGGCCATGAATCTGTCTCCTTAAACGCGGCGTTTCTTCGGCGGACGGCAGCCATTATGGGGGATGGGCGTCGCGTCGATAATGCTTTGCACGCGGAAGCCGGCGGCATTCAGTGCGCGCACGGCGGATTCACGACCGGGACCGGGGCCTTTGACCAGCACGTCGACGTTTTTCACACCATACTCGGCTGCAGCAGTTGCTGCACGTTCACTTGCCACTTGAGCAGCGAACGGGGTGCTCTTGCGAGAACCACGAAAACCCGAACCACCGGCAGTCGCCCATGACAGAGCGTTGCCCTGGCGGTCTGTGATCGTCACGATCGTGTTGTTAAAAGAGGCATGGATATGCGCTACGGCATCCACTACCTGCTTTTTAACCTTTTTACGGTTACTACGCGGGTTAGCCATGTTGATGTCTATTCCTGTCTTTACGCCAGAACGTGCGTGTTATTTGCGGATCGGCTTACGCGGGCCCTTACGGGTACGCGCGTTAGTCTTGGTCCGCTGACCACGCAGCGGAAGACTACGACGATGACGCAGACCACGATAGCAACCCAAGTCCATAAGACGCTTGATGTTAAGCGTCGTATCACGACGAAGGTCACCTTCTACGGTGTACTTGCCAACTTCAGAACGCAGGGTGTCGACTTCTTCAGCAGACAGGTCCTGGATCTTGGCATTCATGGCAATACCGGCTGCGACACAGATGTGCTCAGCACGGGTACGACCAATCCCGAAGATATAGGTCAGCGAGATCGCCGCATGCTTGTTGTCCGGGATATTGACGCCTGCAATACGGGCCATCAGCTTACTCCGAAATTTGAGCGGCTTGCTCGTTAATCATCTTTAAAAGGCGCAACAGCATACCCCTTTAGCAGCCCGAAGGCAAGGGGTATGCCGGCACCCGCTTAATGCAGCCCGGGGAATTAACCCTGGCGCTGCTTGTGCCGAGGTTCGATGCAGATGACGCGTACAGCGCCATTGCGACGAATGATCTTGCAGTTACGGCACATTTTCTTTACGGAAGCTCGAACTTTCATCGTTCTCTCCAATACGGACGGCACACGCCTTAGCGCATGATGCCGCCACTACCGTAGCCTTTCAGGTTGGACTTCTTCATCACTGAGTCATATTGATGCGACATGAGATGCGACTGCACCTGGGCCATGAAGTCCATGATGACCACTACCACGATCAAAAGCGAGGTACCGCCAAAGAAGAACGGCACGTTCCACGCAACGATCAGGAACTGGGGCATCAGGGAAACCGCAGTGATGTACAAGGCACCAAACAACGTTAAACGCGTCATGACCTTGTCAATGTAGCGAGCCGTCTGCTCGCCAGGACGAATACCCGGCAGGAAAGCACCTGACTTTTTCAAATTGTCAGCCACATCCTTGGGGTTGAAGACCAGCGCTGTGTAAAAGAAGCAGAAGAATACCACTGCCGCACCAAAAAGCAAGATGTAAAGCGGTTGGCCGGGGCCTAATGCCTGCGAGGCGCGCTGTAGCCACTCCATGCCTTCGCCTGCTCCCACCCACTGACCGATCGAGGCCGGGAAGAGCAGAATACTGGAGGCGAAGATGGCCGGAATAACGCCCGCCATGTTCACTTTCAGCGGCAGGTAGCTACTTTGCCCTGCATACATCTTGTTGCCGACCTGACGGCGTGGATAGTTCACCTTGAGACGACGTTGGCCGCGCTCGATGAACACCACGAAGGCCACGGTGGCAACACCCAGTGCCGATAACGCCAACAGCGGCAATACGTTCCAGGCTCCTTCGTTACGAGCCAGTTCAAACGCTTGGCCTACCGCACTGGGTAGCCCAGCCACGATACCGGCAAAGATCAGCAACGAAATACCGTTGCCGATGCCTTTTTCAGTAATTTGCTCACCCAGCCACATCATGAATACCGCGCCTGATACAAAGGTAATCACGGCGGTAAAATAGAAGCTGAAGTCGGCGGTATAGGCAATACCTTGGCTCGCCAGGCCGACGGACATACCGACAGCCTGAACGAACGCCAGCAACACCGTGCCGTAGCGGGTGTACTGACTAATCTTGCGGCGGCCGGCCTCGCCCTCTTTCTTGAGCTGTTCAAGATGCGGGGAGACCGCGGTCATCAGCTGCATGATAATCGACGCCGATATGTAGGGCATGATACCCAGGGCGAGGACGCTCATGCGCTCCAGAGCGCCACCCGAGAACATGTTGAACATGCCCAGGATGGTGCCCTGTTGCTCCCTGAACAAGGCAGCAAGCTGGTCAGGATTGATACCGGGAACGGGAATGTGGGCACCAATACGGTACACCACGATGGCGAGGAGCACGAAGCGCAGACGCGCCCACAGTTCACTCAGACCGCTGCCCGTCGCCGGCATGTTTCCTGACTTGGCCATTTAGTCCTCTACCTTGCCGCCAGCGGCTTCGATCGCTTCACGGGCACCCTTGGTGACCTTGATGCCGCGAACGGTAACCGCTTTTTTCAGATCGCCAGAAAGGATGATCTTCGCATGCAGCGTCGCATCCTTCAGCACGTTGGCCTGCTTCAGCGTGTCGAGGGTAACCTCGTCACCGGCCACTTGGGCCAGCTCAGCCAGGCGTACTTCTTCTGACACCATCGACTTGGCAGACGTGAAACCGAACTTCGGCAGACGACGCTGCAACGGCATCTGACCGCCTTCGAAACCAGGCTTCACATTGCCGCCGCTGCGTGCCTTCTGGCCTTTGTGGCCACGGCCGCCGGTCTTGCCCAGACCGGAACCGATACCACGACCAACGCGCTTTTCAGCGTGTTTGGAGCCCGCTGCCGGGCTCAGGGTATTGAGTTTCATGGATTACTCTCCCTCAACGCGCACAAGGTAGTTTACCTTGTGGATCATGCCGCGTACGGCAGGGGTGTCTTCCAGCTCAACCGAATGACCGATGCGACGCAGACCCAGACCACTCATCGTGGCCTTGTGCCGGGGCTGAACGCCGATGGTGCTGCGGATCTGGGTAACCTTGATCGTTGCTGCCATGGTGTTTTACCCCGTGATCGCTTCGACAGACAGACCGCGCTTGGCGGCCACGTCTTCCGGTGCCTGCATGGAAGAGAGACCTTTGACAGTCGCTCGTACCACGTTAACCGGGTTGGTGGAACCGTAACACTTGGCCAGTACGTCATGGACGCCAGCGAGCTCGAGTACCGAGCGCATAGCGCCGCCGGCGATGATGCCGGTACCTTCAGAGGCCGGCTGCATGTATACCTTGGAAGCACCGTGACGGGCTTTAACCGGGTATTGCAGCGTGTGGCCTGACAGGTTGACCTTGACCATGTTGCGACGAGCTTGGTCCATCGCCTTTTGAATCGCGATCGGCACTTCACGCGCCTTACCACGACCAAAACCGACACGACCTTTACCATCACCAACGACGGTCAGTGCGGTGAAGCCGAAAATACGACCACCTTTGACCACCTTGGCGACGCGGTTGACCTGCACGAGCTTTTCCTGCAGATCACCGCTTTGCTGTTCGTTCTTCGCCATCGTAAAAACCCTTTAGAATTCCAGGCCGCCTTCACGCGCGGCGTCGGCCAGAGCCTTGACGCGACCGTGATACTTAAAGCCAGCACGGTCGAAGGCCACCTGGGTGATGCCTGCTTCTTTAGCGCGTTCGGCAATCAGTTCGCCCACTTTGGTAGCGGCTTCTGAGTTGCCGGTCGCACCCTCGCGCAGTGCCTTGTCCAGCGTAGATGCGCTGGCCAACACTTTGCCACCATCCGGCGAGATAATCTGCGCATAGATGTGACGCGGGGTACGGTTGACGCACAGGCGATACACGCCCAGCTCGCGGATCTTGGCGCGAGCGCGGCGGGCACGACGGAGACGAGATTCTTTCTTCGCGTTCATAACCCTGCCTTACTTCTTCTTGGCTTCTTTGCGACGCACCTGCTCGTCGGCGTACCGGACACCCTTGCCTTTATACGGCTCGGGGGGACGGAAGGCGCGGATTTCCGCAGCGCACTGACCGAGCTGCTGCTTGTCCGCGCTTTTCAGCACGATCACGGTGTTCTTCGGCGTTTCCGCTGAGACACCTTCAGGCAGTTCGTAGTCGACCGGGTGCGAGAAGCCCAGTGAAAGATTGAGCGTCTGGCCCTTTGCTTGGGCACGATAACCGACGCCAACAATTTCGAGAGTTTTTGTGAAACCCTCGGATACGCCCGTCACCAGGTTCTGAACCAAGGCGCGGGTGGTACCGGCCATTGCCCAGCTCTTGGCAGATTCACTCGGGGCGAAGGTCAGCTGGCCATCTTCTTGAGCCACTACCACATGGTGGTGAATGGTCATTGACAGCGTGCCCTGGCCGCCCTTGGCGGTCAGCTGGTCGGCATCGATGGTGATTTCGACGCCGGCAGGCACTTTAACCGGATATTTCGCTATGCGGGACATTCCAGCCTCCTAGAATACGGTGCAGATGACTTCGCCACCAACACCCGCCTGGCGAGCGGCGCGATCGGTCATAACCCCGTTCGAGGTCGTGACGATTGCGATACCCATGCCATCGGCGACCTTAGGCAGGTTGTCCTTGCCCATGTAGCGGCGCAGAGACGGCTTGGAAACCCGCTGGATATGGTCGATAACCGGCTTGCCCTCAAAATACTTGAGAGTCACGGTTAATTCGGGCTTGGTGCTTTCAGCCACCGTGAAATCGGCGATGTAGCCCTCTTCTTTCAGCACGCGGGCCACTTCCACTTTCAATTTGGAGGACGGCATGGTGACCGTCTCCTTGGTGGCCATCTGCGCATTGCGGATACGGGTAAACATATCCGCCAGAGTGTCTTGCATGCTCATTTAATGTGCGCTCCTGATGATTCTACGTGGCGTTACCAGCTGGACTTCTTCAGACCAGGGACGTCGCCACGCATGGCGGCTTCACGCAGCTTGTTACGGCCGAGGCCGAACTTGTTGTAAAAACCGTGCGGACGGCCGGTGATACGGCAGCGGTTACGCTGGCGTACCGGGCTCGAGTCGCGCGGCAGTTGCTGCAGCTTCAGCGTCGCCTCGAAGCGATCTTCCTCAGAAGCGTTCACATCCACAATGATTGCCTTGAGCTCAGCGCGTTTGGCCGCGTACTTCTCGACCAGTTTGGTGCGCTTGAGCTCACGCTCTACCATGCTTTTCTTTGCCATGATCCAACCCTTATTTCTTGAACGGGAAGTGCAGCGCAGATAAGAGCGCGCGACCTTCCTCGTCGGTGTTGGCGGTAGTGGTGATGGTGACGTCCAACCCCCGGATACGATCGATCTTATCATACTCGATCTCCGGGAAGATGATCTGCTCACGCACACCCATGGAGTAGTTGCCGCGACCGTCGAAGGACTTCGGGTTGAGACCACGGAAGTCACGCACGCGGGGAATCGCGATGTTGACCAGACGGTCCAAGAAGTCCCACATGCGCTCGGCGCGCAGGGTCACCTTGATGCCGATCGGCCAACCTTCACGCACCTTGAAGCCCGCGATGGACTTGCGTGCCTTGGTCACCAACGGCTTTTGACCGGACAGCATCTCCAGGTCGCCGATGGCATTGTCGATCAGCTTTTTATCGCTGACCGCGTCGCCGATGCCCATGTTGAGCGTCACTTTCGTGATGCGCGGCACCTGCATTACGTTGGCGTAGCTGAACTGCTCGGTGAGCTGTGCTACGACCTCGTTTTGATAACGTTCTTTCAAGTTCGCCATTTTGCTACCCGACTCGCGTTAGGCGTCGATCTGCGTCTGCGTCGACTTGTAGATACGTACCTTGGTACCGTCTTCCTTCACTTGGAAGCCGACGCGATCCGCCTTACCGGTCTCCGAATTGAAGATGGCTACGTTGGACGCGTGAATCGGAGCCTCACGCTCGACGATACCGCCCTGATTTCCCGCCATGGGATTTGGCTTGGTGTGACGCTTGATCATGTTCACACCGGACACCAGAAAGCGGTTTTCTAATACCCGCTTCACGGTGCCACGCTTGCCCTTATCCTTTCCGGCGATGACGATGACTTCATCGTCACGTTTGATTTTTTGCATATCCGCCTCGCTCCTTACAGCACTTCAGGCGCTAAGGAAATGATCTTCATGAACTTCTCATTACGAAGTTCACGAGTGACCGGCCCGAAAATACGAGTACCGACTGGCTGTTCGTTGGTGTTATTCAACAAAACCGCCGCATTTCCATCGAAACGGATCAGCGAACCGTCGTTACGACGGACGCCACTACGGGTCCGAACCACTACCGCTTTCATGACCTGGCCCTTTTTGACCTTGCCACGCGGAATGGCTTCTTTCACCGTTACTTTGATGATGTCACCAATACGAGCGTAACGGCGATGTGAACCGCCCAACACCTTGATGCACTGCACCCGGCGCGCTCCGCTGTTGTCGGCGACATCCAGCATTGTCTGAGTCTGAATCATCGGTTTTCTCCAAACCTAATCTGACTGCACTGGTTAAACAGGCACATGAATTAACCCTTGGCCTGCTCGACCACCTCGACCAGCGTCCAGGCCTTCTTTTTGGAAAGCGGACGGCACTCCTGAATGGAAACCGTATCGCCTGCCTTAGCCTGGTTCGCCTCATCATGGGCGTGCAGCTTGGTGGAGCGCTTAACGTATTTTCCGTAGATCGGGTGACGCTCACGACGCTCGATCATAACGACGATGGATTTTTCCATCTTGTCGCTCACCACCTTGCCGGTGAGCGTACGTGCTTTTTTCTCTTCGGCCATCTCAATCACCTGCCTTCTCGTTGAGCACAGTCTTCACACGGGCAATATCCCGACGGACCTGCTTGAGCAGATGAGTCTGGCTCAGTTGGCCAGTGGCCTTCTGCATGCGCAGGTTGAACTGCTCGCGGAGTAGCTCGAGGAGCTGCTCATGGAGCTCTCCTGCGGACTTTTCACGAATTTCCTGGGCTTTCATCACATCACCGTCCGTTTCGCAAAGGTGGTGGATATGGGCATTTTCTGTGCGGCAAGCTCAAACGCTTCGCGTGCAAGCTCTTCAGACACACCCTCGATCTCGTACAGAACCCGACCCGGCTGGATCTGGGCTACCCAGTACTCGACGGAGCCTTTACCTTTACCCATACGAACTTCGAGCGGCTTTTTAGAGATCGGCTTGTCAGGGAAGACGCGGATCCAGATTTTACCGCCACGCTTGACGTGACGTGTGATCGCACGACGGCCGGCTTCGATCTGGCGCGCGGTAATGCGGCCGCGACCGGTAGCTTTCAGGCCGTACTCCCCGAAGCTGATCTTGCTTCCGCGATGCGCCAGACCACGGTTGCGGCCTTTCTGCATCTTGCGGAATTTCATACGCTTGGGCTGTAACATCGACTCGCTCTCCCCTTACCTGGAACCTTTCTTCTTGGGCGCGTTGCCGGAAGGCTGTTGTTGCTTGGCCTTGGCACGTACTTCCTCGATACCGCCGAGGATTTCACCCTTGAAGATCCACACTTTGACGCCGATAACGCCGTAGGTGGTGTGAGCTTCGTAAGTGGCGTAGTCGATGTCCGCACGCAACGTGTGCAGCGGAACGCGACCTTCGCGGTACCATTCGGTACGTGCGATTTCAGCACCACCCAGACGACCTGACAGCTGAATCTTGATGCCGCCAGCGCCAAGACGCATTGCGTTCTGTACCGCACGCTTCATGGCGCGACGGAACATCACGCGACGCTCAAGCTGACCCGCTACGTTGGCAGCGACGAGCTTGGCGTCCAGCTCCGGCTTGCGAACTTCTTCGATGTTCACATGAACGGGAACACCCATCATCTCGGTAAGATCGCGACGCAGACGGTCGACATCTTCACCTTTCTTACCAATCACGATGCCCGGACGGGCCGTGTGAATGGTGATGCGGGCGTTGTTCGCCGGACGCTCGATGTGAATACGGCTAACGGAGGCGTTTTTAAGACGCTCTTCCAGGAAGCTACGCACTTCGAGATCGTTATTGAGCTTATCGGCATAGGCGCCGCGCTCGGCATACCAGACAGAAGCATGGTCTTTAACGATGCCCAGTCGAATGCCTGTTGGATTGACTTTCTGACCCATCGGTCGACTCCTACTTCTCGGCTACCTTGACGGTGATGTGGCAGGTGCGCTTCAAGATACGATCCGCACGCCCCTTGGCACGCGGCTTGATACGCTTGAGCGTCATGCCCTCATCGACGCAGATGGTCGAGACACGCAGCTCGTCAATATCCATGCCGTTATTTTCTTCCGCGTTTGCAATGGCGGACTGAAGCACTTTCTTGACCAATTGGGCAGCCTTCTTCGGTGAGAAGGTCAGCAGGTCGAGTGCCTCGGCGACCGGTTTACCGCGCACCTGGTCAGCCACCAAACGGGCCTTCTGGGCGGATAATCCGGCGCCACGCAGCTTAGCTGTGACTTCCATCTCTCAATCCTCTTTGGCTTACCGTTTGGCTTTCTTGTCCGCCACGTGCCCGCGATAAGTGCGAGTGGCAGCGAATTCGCCTAGCTTGTGACCAACCATTTCCTCGGAGACGTGCACCGGGACGTGTTGGCGACCGTTGTGGACTGCGATGGTCAGACCCACCATGTTTGGCAGGATCATTGAACGACGCGACCAGGTCTTGATCGGTTTGCGGTCGTTCTTTTCCACTGCAGCCTCAACCTTCTTCAAAAGATGAAGGTCAATGAAAGGACCTTTCTTTAGTGAACGTGGCACAGCCGTTACCCCTTAATGTCTGTTACTTGGCCTTGCGGCGACGAACGATAAGCTTGTCGGTGCGCTTGTTCTTGCGAGTCTTATAACCCTTGGTCGGCACACCCCATGGGGTGACCGGGTTACGACCACCGCTGGTGCGGCCTTCGCCACCACCGTGCGGGTGATCCACCGGGTTCATTGCGACACCGCGAACAGTCGGACGCACACCTCTCCAGCGCTTCGCACCGGCCTTGCCAAGTTGACGCAGGCTGTGCTCGGAGTTGCTCACTTCACCCAAGGTCGCACGGCATTCGGCCAGGATCTTGCGCATTTCGCCGGAACGAAGACGCAGGGTGGCGTAGTTGCCTTCACGCGCAACCAGCTGAGCGCTAGTACCGGCACTGCGAGCAATCTGCGCGCCTTTACCCGGCTTGAGCTCGATACCGTGAACGGTAGAACCCAGCGGGATGTTGCGCAGCGGCAAGGCATTGCCTTTCTTGATGGGCGCGTTGACACCAGATTCCAGCACGTCACCCGCGCTGACACCTTTCGGTGCAATGATGTAACGACGCTCGCCATCGGCGTACTTCAGCAGTGCAATGTGCGCACTGCGGTTCGGGTCATGCTCCAGACGCTCAACGGTGGCGGGAATGCCATCCTTGGTACGCTTGAAGTCAATCAACCGGTAGTGATGACGGTGACCACCGCCCACATGGCGGGTGGTGATGCGACCGTAATTATTCCGGCCGCCGGACTTGGACTGCTTTTCCAAAAGCGGTGCATACGCACGGCCCTTGTACAGTGCCTCGCCAACGATCTTGACGACGTGGCGACGACCGGCGGATGTGGGTTTGGTCTTGACAATTGCCATTATCCGTACTCCTGCCCTTATTCGGCGCCAGAGAAGTCTTCGAGCGTTTCACCCGCAGCCAGGGTCACATACGCTTTACGGTAACCCTTACGCAAGCCAACGCCGTTTGCAGTACGCTTGGTCTTGCCCTTGACGTTCAGCACCTGAACGCCGCTGACCTTCTTGCCGAACAGAACTTCAACGGCCTTCTTGATCTCGGGCTTGGTGGCATCGGTCGCCACCTTAAAGACGTACTGGTTGCGCTCGGCAGCCATCGCGGCCTTCTCGGTCACGTGCGGTCCAAGCAGAACCTTGAATACGCGTTCCTGGTTCATGCCAGCTTCTCCTCGAATTTACGCAGGGCGGAGACGGTGACCAGGACCTTATCAAAGGCAACCAGGCTCACCGGGTCAGCGGCCGCAACGTCCACCACGTCTACGTGGGGAAGGTTGCGTGCGGCTAGATAGAGCTTTTCGTCGACGTTCTCAGTGACGATCAACACTTTTTCAAGGTTGAGCTCTTTCAGCTTGGCAGCGACCTGCTTGGTTTTCGGCGCTTCGACGTTGAACTCTTCAACCGCGACCAGACGCTCTTGACGCACCAGCTCCGACAAAATGGAGCGCATGGCAGCGCGGTACATCTTGCGGTTCACCTTCTGGGTGTAGTCTTGCGGACGTGCCGCGAAGGTGACACCGCCGCTACGCCAGAGCGGAGAGCGGATAGTACCGGCACGTGCACGGCCGGTGCCTTTCTGACGCCACGGCTTTTTACCACCGCCACGGACGTCGGAACGGTTCTTTTGAGCGCGGGTGCCCTGACGACCACCGGCCAGATAGGCAGTGACGACCTGGTGAACCAGCGCTTCGTTGAATTCTTTGCCAAAGGTGGCGTCGGCTACTTCAACGGTACCCGCGCCTGCAGCAAGATTCAGATTCATTGGTAATTATCCCCTTCAGCCAGCTTTCACGGCGCTGCGAACGATAACGTCACTGCCGGTTGCACCCGGCACGGCGCCCTTGATCAGCAGCAGGTTACGCTCGGCGTCGACACGGACGATCTCAAGGCTCTGCACGGTGCAGCGGGCGTTACCCATCTGTCCGGCCATCTTTTTGCCTTTGAATACACGACCCGGTGTCTGACACATGCCGATAGAACCCGGCGCGCGATGCGACAGGGAGTTACCATGGCTGTTGTCTTGGGTACGGAAGTTCCAGCGCTTAACGGCACCCTGGAAACCTTTACCCTTGGAGGTGCCGGTCACGTCGATCATCTGACCAGCTTCAAAGAGGGATACGGTGAGTTCGCCGCCGACTTCTGGAGCCTCTTCGCCTTCTTCCAGACGAAACTCCATCAGTGAACGACCAGCCTCAACACCCGCTTTAGCAAATTGACCCGCCTGGGCTTTGCTGAGGTGTTTGGCCTTGCGAGAGCCAGTTGTGACCTGAACCGCCGCGTAGCCGTCGGATTCGACAGACTTGACGCGTGTAACACGGTTAGGATCAACTTCAATAACGGTTACGGGCACAGATGCACCGTCTTCGGTAAAGACACGGGTCATCCCGGCCTTTTTACCGACTAAACCGATAGTCATTCTCAGTTCTCCTATAGTGTACGGGGCTATCACCCGCTATGGCTGCCCTTTCCAGAGCATTCCACTAGCACATTGTGTGGCGCCTCACGGCGCGGCGGCTGCTGCTCACTAACGAAGCGGTGAGCGCTGGGCCGCAAGTGTCTAGTGTGGTTAGTCGAGCTTGATTTGCACGTCTACGCCTGCGGCGAGATCGAGCTTCATCAGCGCGTCAACGGTTTTCTCGGTTGGCTCAACGATGTCGAGCACACGCTTGTGCGTACGAATCTCATACTGGTCACGCGCATCTTTATTGACGTGCGGCGAGATCAGAATGGTGTAGCGCTCGCGGTTGGTCGGAAGCGGAATCGGACCACGAACCTGAGCACCAGTACGCTTAGCGGTTTCAACGATCTCCGCTGTGGACTGATCGATCAGGCGATGGTCGAACGCTTTCAACCGAATGCGAATCTTTTGGTTCTGCATTTGCCCTAAACTCCAATGGATGTCGACGGCGCGAGCCGTCTACCCACGCATTCAAAGGATGCGCATTATAGGCACGCCAAAAGCACATGTCAAACATTTGCCAAGGGTGCGCAGAAAAGGGGGCTCTCTCGAGCCCCCTTTCTCATTCAGCGATTCAGCTTACTGAATGATCTTGGCCACAACGCCAGCGCCGACGGTACGACCGCCTTCACGAATTGCGAAGCGCAGGCCGTCATCCATGGCGACCGGAGCGATCAGGGTAACAACCATCTTGACGTTGTCGCCCGGCATGACCATCTCGACGCCTTCCGGCAGTTCACAGGTACCGGTGATGTCAGTGGTACGGAAGTAGAACTGCGGACGGTAGCCTTTGAAGAACGGCGTGTGACGACCGCCTTCTTCTTTGGACAGCACGTAGACTTCCGCTTCAAAGACGGTGTGCGGTGTGATGGTGCCGGTTTTGGCCAGAACCTGACCACGCTCAACGTCATCGCGCTTGGTACCACGCAGCAGGGCACCAACGTTCTCGCCTGCACGACCTTCGTCGAGCAGCTTGCGGAACATTTCAACGCCGGTAACGGTGGTCTTGACGGTATCTTTGATACCGACGATTTCGACTTCTTCACCCGCCTTGATGATGCCGCGCTCGACACGACCGGTCACAACGGTACCACGACCAGAGATGGAGAACACGTCTTCGATCGGCATCAGGAACGGCTGATCAATCGCACGCTCCGGCTCGGGGATGTACTCGTCCAGCGCCTTGATCAGGTTAGCGACGGCGGTAGTACCCATGCCTTTTTCGTCTTCGCCGTTCAGCGCCATCAGCGCAGAACCGGTGATGATCGGCGTGTCGTCACCCGGGAAGTCGTACTGGTCGAGAAGTTCGCGAACTTCCATTTCGACCAGCTCAAGCAGCTCTTCGTCATCGACCATGTCCGCTTTGTTCAGGAACACGACGATAAACGGAACGCCGACCTGACGAGACAGCAGGATGTGCTCGCGCGTCTGCGGCATCGGGCCGTCTGCGGCAGAACATACCAGGATCGCGCCGTCCATCTGCGCGGCACCGGTGATCATGTTCTTGACGTAGTCAGCGTGCCCCGGGCAGTCGACGTGCGCGTAGTGACGCGTCTCGGACTGGTACTCAACGTGCGAGGTAGCGATTGTAATACCGCGCTCACGCTCTTCCGGAGCATTGTCGATGGCGTCGAACTCGCTCCAGTCACCACCGAATACTTCAGCAGATACACGGGTCAAGGCCGCAGTCAGGGTCGTTTTACCATGGTCGACGTGACCGATGGTGCCGACGTTGATATGCGGTTTGGAACGTTCAAATTTTTCCTTAGCCACTGCTATAACCTCTTTACGTTAGCTAACGGTTAACCGTTTTGGTTGATGACGGCTTCAACGACGCTGGAGGGCGCCTCCTCGTACTTCGCGAACTCCATAGAGTAGCTCGCACGGCCCTGGGTCTGTGAGCGCAGATCGGTTGCATAACCGAACATCTCACCCAGCGGCACCGTTGCACGGATGATCTTGCCCGAAGAGGAATCATCCATACCCTGCACCAGGCCGCGACGACGGTTCAGGTCGCCCATGACGTCACCCATAAACTCTTCGGGGGTCACGACCTCGACCTTCATCACCGGCTCCAGCAGCACGGCCTTGGCCTTCCTGGCACCTTCTTTTACTGCCATAGAAGAAGCAATCTTGAACGCGGTCTCGTTGGAGTCCACGTCATGGTAGGAACCATCAAACAGCGTCACTTTAACGTCAATCATCGGGTAGCCCGCAATGACGCCGTTCTGCAGCTGCTCGTAAGCCCCTTTCTCTACCGCCGGGATGTATTCCTTGGGAACGACACCACCCACGATTTCCGAGTTGAACTTGAAGAAGATCTCGTCATCCCCTTCGCCCTTCTCGTCATAGGTTAGCGGTTCGATACGCATCACTACGTGACCGTATTGACCACGACCACCGGACTGGCGTACGAACTTGCCTTCCTGCTCGACGCTGCCGCGGATCGTTTCACGGTAGGCCACCTGCGGCTTACCGATGTTCGCCTCAACCTTGAACTCGCGACGCATGCGGTCAACGAGGATATCGAGGTGAAGCTCACCCATACCGGAAATGATGGTCTGACCAGTCTCTTCGTCGGTTTTCACCTGGAAGGACGGATCCTCCTGAGCCAGTTTGCCCAGGGCAACACCCATCTTCTCCTGATCGGCTTTGGACTTCGGCTCAACGGCTACCGAGATAACCGGATCCGGGAACTCCATGCGCTCCAGTACGATCTTGTTGTTGATGTCGCACAGGGTATCGCCCGTGGTGACATCTTTCAGACCGATACAGGCAGCGATATCGCCGGCGCGCACTTCCTTGATCTCTTCGCGCGAATTGGAGTGCATCTGAACGATACGACCCACGCGCTCTTTCTTGCTCTTGACCGAGTTGTATACCCCATCACCCGAATTCAACACGCCCGAATAGACGCGAATGAACGTCAGGGTACCGACGAAGGGGTCGGTGGCAATCTTGAACGCCAGGGCAGCAAACGGCTGGTTGTCATCCGCTTCGCGGGTATCGACGGTGCCGTCCTTGTCGTCAAGCTCGCCTTCGATCGCCTTGACTTCGGTGGGCGACGGCATGTACTCGATAACACAGTCCAGTACCGCCTGAACGCCCTTGTTCTTGAACGCCGAGCCACAGGTGATCAGGACGATTTCGTTAGCCAGGGTGCGCGCGCGCAGACCTGCCTTGATCTCTTCGGTGGTCAACTCACCACCTTCAAGATACTTGTCCATCAGCTCGTCGGAACCTTCCGCGGCGGCTTCGATCATCTGCTCGCGGTAAGTTTCGGCGGTTTCCTGAAGGTCTTCGGGAATATCAACCAGGTCATAATTCATGCCCTTGTTTTCTTCGTCCCAAAGGATGCCCTTCATCTGGATAAGGTCGATAACGCCCTTGAAGTTTTCTTCCGTGCCCCAGTTGATCTGAATGGGTACGGCATTGGCGCCCAGGCGCTCTTTCAACTGGTTGACGACCATGAAGTAGTCGGCACCGGTACGGTCCATCTTGTTGACGAAGACCATACGCGGCACTTCGTACTTATTGGCCTGGCGCCATACGGTCTCGGTCTGCGGCTGGACGCCGGACGAGCCGCACAGCACGACCACCGCACCATCAAGCACACGCAGGGAACGTTCGACTTCGATGGTGAAGTCGACGTGCCCCGGGGTGTCGATGATATTGATGCGGTGCTCGGGGAACTGCTTGTTCATGCCCTGCCAGAAGCAAGTCGTCGCAGCGGAGGTGATTGTGATGCCACGCTCCTGCTCCTGCTCCATCCAGTCCATGGTCGCTGCACCGTCGTGCACCTCGCCCACTTTGTGGGAAAGGCCGGTGTAGAACAGTACCCGCTCGGTTGTCGTGGTTTTACCCGCGTCAACGTGAGCGACGATACCGATATTGCGATAGCGATTAAGTGGTGTCTTGCGAGCCACGGTGAAACTCCCGTTTGTTGGCGATGCTCGTGAATCTGACGGTGCGTGCTTGCTTATGCCACCGCCGCCACCCCTCAAGATAGCGGCGGTGTGTTGCGAATCGACTAATAACAACCCTGCGACATCGCAACCGCAGCCAGCAACGCGACCTTAGAAACGGTAGTGCGAGAAGGCCTTGTTGGCTTCTGCCATCCGATGCACGTCTTCGCGCTTCTTGACGGCAGAACCCTTGCCTTCAGCGGCATCCAGCATTTCGCCAGCAAGACGCTGAACCATCGTTTTCTCACCGCGACGACGCGCCGCGTCCACCAGCCAGCGCATGGCAAGCGCCTGGCGGCGTGACGGACGTACTTCAACCGGCACCTGATAGGTCGCGCCACCCACACGGCGCGACTTGACCTCGACCATCGGCTGGATAGCTTCCAGCGCCTTGTCGAAGATCTCCAGCGGCTCTTCTTTACTACGCTCGGCAACCTTGTCCAACGCACCATACACGATGCGCTCAGCTATGGACTTCTTGCCGCTGAACATCAGGTGGTTCATGAACTTGGCCAGGCGCTCACTTCCGAACTTGGGATCCGGCAGAATCTCGCGCTTGGCTACAACTCTTCTTCTAGGCATGATAAGCCCTCAATTTAAGGATCCTTCAGGTAAACTCGGGACTCGCAGCGGTTTTTCATCAGCCACCGCCCGACCTTACTCTTATCAGACCATCATATGCGTGATAAATGTTTCGTACGTCTGCCGCCTAGGCGACCGCGACCAGCGTCGACTTAAGACTTCGGACGCTTGGTACCGTACTTGGAACGACCCTGCTTACGATTCTGTACGCCGGAGGTGTCAAGAGCGCCGCGAACGGTGTGATAACGCACACCCGGCAAATCCTTGACTCGACCGCCGCGAATCAGCACAACAGAGTGCTCCTGGAGGTTGTGACCTTCACCACCGATGTAGGAAGACACCTCGAAACCGTTGGTCAGGCGCACACGGCAAACCTTACGCAACGCCGAGTTAGGCTTCTTGGGGGTAGTGGTGTAAACGCGCGTACATACACCGCGCTTTTGCGGACAAGCCTGAAGCGCAGGCACGTCACTCTTGGTGACGGGGCGCTTGCGCGGCTTGCGCACTAGCTGATTAATCGTTGCCATGGTGTTTAGCTGACTCCAATGGTTGCCTTGGCCTTTCAGCGGCTGCGGGCGTACCCACCCCACTGTTAAAGGCTGCGCATTCTAATGGCTGACCCTGGTCGCCGTCAAGTCTTGCCGGTCGCAAAACCGGCAAGACAAGGGCTTCATAAAAGGCCAGATAGCAATGTTAGAGCTCGTCGTCGGAATCCAACGCGGTCAACTGAGCTCCCAGCTCCTGCTCTACCTCGGTCGCCGAGGGGTTGAACAGGCGCTCTACGTCTTCGCGCTTGCGACGACGTTCCGCGTGGTGAGTCAGACCGGTACCTGCCGGAATCAGTCGACCCACTACAACGTTTTCTTTCAGGCCACGCAGATAATCGCGCTTGCCGGTCACCGCTGCCTCGGTCAATACGCGGGTCGTTTCCTGGAACGACGCCGCCGAAATGAACGACTCGGTGGCCAGGCTGGCCTTGGTGATACCCAGCAGCAGGCGTTGGTACTTGGCCGGGAATTTTTCTTCCTTCTCCAGGCGCTCGTTCTGTTCCAGCACGCGAACCAGCTCGGCCTGATCACCAGTGATGAAGTCCGAGTCGCCCGAGTCGGTGATTTCCACCTTGCGCAGCATCTGACGCACGATCACTTCGATGTGCTTGTCGTTGATGCCAACGCCCTGGAGACGATAAACGTCCTGAACTTCGGCCGTGATGTACTTGGCAAGCTCGGCCACGCCCAGCAGCCGCAGAATATCGTGCGGGTTGCTCGGGCCATCCGAAATGACCTCGCCCTTCTCGACGGCTTCGCCTTCGAATACCGCAATCTGACGCCATTTCGGGATCAGCGTTTCAAAGGCATCCCCGGATTCGGGCGTGATCGTCAGGCGACGCTTGCCCTTGGTTTCCTTGCCGAAGCTTACGACACCGCTGATTTCGGCCAGAATCGCCGACTCTTTCGGTTTACGCGCTTCGAACAGGTCGGCCACGCGCGGCAGACCACCGGTAATATCCTTGTTGCCCGAGGCTTCCACCGGAATGCGGGCGACCACTTCACCTACACCGATTGTCGCGCCGTCGTCGGCGGAAATGATCGATTTACCCGGCAGCAGGTACTGCACCGGCGTGTTCGACCCGGAGACCGATACGTACTCACCCGCCGCGTCCTTGAGCATGACCATCGGGCGCTTGTCGCGACCTGCCATGGGACGTGCGGCTGATTCGATCACCTCGATGGACGACAGGCCGGTCATCTCGTCGACGGTGCGGTGCATGGTGACACCCTCGTCGAGGTCGATGAACTGCGCCTGACCTTCCACCTCGGCCACGATCGGGTGGGTGTGCGGATCCCACTTGGCGACCGTAGTACCGGCATCGACAACGTCGCCGTCGCGAACGGACAGCTCGGCGCCGTAGGGCAGCTTGTAGTACTCACGCTCACGTCCATGGTCGTCAGCAACGGCCAGGGCGCTCGAGCGGGATACCACGACCAGCTTGCCGTCGGCACGTTCGACGTGCTTGATGTTGTGCAGACGTACCTTGCCGCCGTGCTTGACCTGGACGCTATCCACGGCCGACGACCGCGATGCCGCGCCGCCGATGTGGAAGGTCCGCATGGTCAGCTGGGTACCCGGCTCACCAATGGACTGGGCGGCGATAACACCCACCGATTCGCCGATGTTGACCTGATGACCGCGCGCCAGATCACGCCCGTAACAGGCAGAACACACGCCGTGCGGCGTTTCACAGGTAATGGTCGAGCGCACGATGATCTCATCGACGCCCATGGTGTCGAGATCGGCGCACCACTTCTCGTCAAGCAACGTACCGCGCGGAATCAGTACCTCTTCCGTGCTCGGATCGACCACATCGATGGCCACCACACGACCCAGCACGCGCTGGGACAGCGGCACGATGATGTCGCCGCCTTCGATGATCGGGTGCAGCGTCAGGCCGTTTTCGGTACCGCAATCCGCCTCGGTAATGACCAGATCCTGGGCCACGTCGACCAGTCGACGGGTCAAGTAGCCCGAATTGGCGGTCTTAAGTGCGGTATCCGCAAGTCCTTTACGCGCGCCGTGGGTCGAGATGAAGTACTGCAGTACGTTCAGACCTTCACGGAAGTTGGCGACGATCGGCGTTTCGATGATCGAACCGTCCGGCTTGGCCATCAGGCCACGCATGCCCGCCAACTGACGGATCTGGGCGGCACTACCACGGGCACCGGAGTCGGCCATGATGAAGACACTGTTGAACGAGTCCTGCTCGACTTCGTTGCCGTCGCGGTCGATGACGGTCTCTTTCGAGATGCCCGCCATCATCGCCTTGGCCACCTTATCATTGGCCTTGGACCAGATATCGATGACCTTGTTGTACTTCTCGCCCGCCGTTACCAGGCCGGAGGAGAACTGGTCTTCGATCTCTTTGACTTCCGCTTCAGCGCCGTCGACGATCTCGGTTTTCGCATCGGGAATGACGAAGTCGTTCACGCCGATGGACGCGCCGGACCAGGTGGCCAGACGGAAACCGGTGTACATCAGCTGGTCAGCGAAGATAACGGTCGGCTTGAGGCCGGCCCGACGATAGACTTCGTTGATCAGGCTGGAAATCGCCTTCTTCTTCATCGCCTGATCGATGAGTTCGAAGGGCACGCCTTCCGGCAGAATGCGGAACAGCAGCGCACGACCCACCGTGGTGTCATAGACACGGCGGTGAGACGACCTGTCGCCGGTTTCCTCGTCGACGTCAACCTCGTCGAGACGCACCTTGACGCGGGCGTGGAGTGACACCGACTGGGTACCAAAGGCACGCTCCACCTCGTCGAGGCCGGAGAAGATCATGCCTTCGCCCTTGGCGTTGATCTTTTCACGGGTCATGTAATACAGACCCAGCACCACGTCCTGCGACGGCACGATAATCGGCTCGCCGTTGGCCGGCGACAGCACGTTGTTGGTCGCCATCATCAGCGCGCGGGCTTCAAGCTGTGCTTCCAGGGTAAGCGGTACGTGAACCGCCATCTGGTCACCGTCGAAGTCGGCGTTGTAGGCAGCACACACCAGCGGGTGCAGCTGGATGGCCTTACCTTCGATCAGCAGCGGCTCGAACGCCTGGATACCCAGACGGTGAAGCGTGGGCGCGCGGTTCAGCAGTACCGGGTGTTCGCGGATAACATCGGCAAGGATGTCCCACACTTCCGGCAGCTCGCGCTCGACCATCTTCTTGGCGGCCTTGATCGTTGAGGCGTAGCCCAACGACTGCAGCTTGGAGTAGATGAACGGCTTGAACAGCTCCAGCGCCATCTTCTTGGGCAGGCCGCACTGATGCAGACGCAGGGTCGGGCCCACGGTAATTACCGAACGGCCCGAGTAGTCGACGCGCTTACCCAGCAGGTTCTGACGGAAACGCCCCTGCTTACCCTTGATCATGTCGGCGAGCGATTTCAGCGGGCGCTTGTTGGAGCCCGTGATCGCGCGACCGCGACGGCCGTTATCCAGCAGCGCATCGACCGCTTCCTGGAGCATCCGCTTCTCGTTGCGCACGATGATATCCGGCGCATTGAGATCAAGCAGACGCTTCAGGCGGTTGTTACGGTTGATCACACGACGGTAAAGGTCGTTGAGATCCGAGGTCGCGAAGCGGCCGCCGTCGAGCGGTACCAGCGGACGCAGATCCGGCGGCAGCACGGGCAGCACTTCCATGACCATCCACGCCGGCGCGTTACCGGAATGGTAGAAGGCTTCAAGCAGTTTCAGGCGCTTGGAAAGCTTCTTGATCTTGGTTTCAGAGTTGGTCTGCGGAATTTCTTCGCGCAGATGATTGATCTCTTCTTCCAGATCGATGTCCTTGAGCAGCTCTTGAACGGCTTCGGCCCCCATGCGGGCGTCGAAATCGTCGCCAAACTCTTCCAGCGCTTCAAAATACTGCTCATCGTTCAGCAGCTGACCACGCTCCAGCGTGGTCATGCCGGGATCGATAACGACAAAGCTTTCGAAGTAGAGCACGCGCTCGATATCACGCAGGGTCATGTCGAGGAACATGCCGATACGCGACGGCAGTGACTTCAGGAACCAGATATGCGCCACCGGGGACGCCAGCTCGATGTGGCCCATGCGTTCACGACGCACGGCCGCCTTGGTCACTTCAACGCCGCACTTCTCGCAGATGATGCCGCGGTGCTTCATGCGCTTGTACTTGCCGCACAGGCACTCGTAGTCCTTCACCGGGCCGAAGATCTTGGCACAGAACAGACCATCCCGCTCCGGCTTGAACGTACGGTAGTTGATGGTCTCAGGCTTCTTCACCTCGCCGAACGACCAGGAGCGAATCATGTCCGGCGACGCCAGGGTAATCTTGATCGCGTCAAACTCTTCGGACTGAGATTGCGATTTGAGTACTTTCACCAAATCTTTCATGGGACGGCTCCTAGCTCTCTAACTCGATATCGATGCCCAGCGAGCGGATTTCCTTCACGAGTACGTTGAAGGATTCCGGCATGCCTGCCTGCATGGTGTGGTCGCCATCCACGATGTTCTTGTACATCTTGGTGCGGCCTTCGACGTCGTCCGATTTGACGGTGAGCATCTCTTGCAGCGTGTAGGCCGCGCCGTAAGCTTCCAGCGCCCACACTTCCATCTCACCAAAGCGCTGACCACCGAACTGCGCCTTACCGCCCAGCGGCTGCTGGGTGACGAGCGAGTAAGAACCGGTAGAACGCGCGTGCATCTTGTCGTCGACCAAGTGGTTAAGCTTCAGTATGTACATGTAGCCAACGGTGACCGGGCGATCAAACGCATCGCCGCTTCGGCCATCGTACAATGTCATCTGACCCGACTCGGGAATGTCTGCCAGCTTGAGCAGGTGCTTGATTTCGTGCTCTTGAGCACCGTCAAACACCGGCGTTGCCATCGGCACGCCCGCCTTGAGGTTTTTCGCCAGGGCAATCACTTCGTCATCGCTCAGCGAATCGATGTCTTCCACACGGGTGCCCGGCGTGTTGTACACCTGACCCAGGAAGTCACGGATCTCTGCCACTTGCTGGCCGCGTGCATCGCGCAGCATGGCATCGATCTTGACGCCTAGGCCACGCGCCGCCATCCCCAGGTGGGTTTCGAGAATCTGACCGACGTTCATGCGCGACGGAACACCCAGCGGGTTCAATACCACATCCACCGGCTCGCCTGTCTCGTCGAACGGCATGTCTTCAACCGGCATGATCGCCGAAATAACACCCTTGTTACCGTGACGACCGGCCATTTTGTCGCCCGGCTGGATGCGACGCTTGACGGCCATGTAGACCTTGACGATTTTCAGCACGCCCGGCGCGAGGTCGTCGCCCTGGGTCAGCTTGCGCTTCTTGTCTTCAAAGCGCTCGTCCATTTCTTTACGACGGTTTTCCAGCTGCTCGTCGGCCTGGGCCAGCAACTCGTTGTAGGACTCATCCTGTAGACGCAGCTTGAACCACTGCTGACGCGGCAGTTCGTCGAGGTACGCCTCATCAAGGGTATCGCCCTTCTTGAGGTTGGGCCCGCCATTGACCACCTGACCTTCCAGGGTACGCTTGAGACGCTCAAAGGTGGCATCTTCGGCGATACGATAGGTCTCCTGCAGGTCCTTGCGCACTTCATCCAGCTGCATCTGCTCGATGGACAGGGCGCGCGAATCTTTCTCGACGCCGTCGCGAGTAAACACCTGAACGTCGATCACCGTGCCTTTCATGCCGGTCGGGGCACGCAGCGAGGTGTCTTTAACGTCAGACGCTTTCTCGCCGAAGATGGCACGTAGCAGTTTTTCTTCCGGCGTCAGCTGGGTTTCGCCCTTGGGCGTTACCTTGCCGACCAGAATATCGCCCGGGCCGACTTCGGCACCGATGTAGACGACGCCCGCCTCGTCCAGCTTGCCCAGCGCCGACTCGCCGACGTTGGGGATGTCCGAGGTCACCTCTTCCGGCCCCAACTTGGTATCCCGGGACACACAAGTCAGTTCCTGAATGTGGATGGTCGTGAAACGGTCTTCCTGGGCCACTCGCTCGGAGAGCAGGATGGAGTCCTCGAAGTTGTAACCGTTCCAGGGCATGAACGCGATACGCATGTTCTGACCAAGCGCCAGGTCACCCATATCCACGGACGGGCCGTCAGCGAGAATATCGCCGCGTGCCACGTTGTCACCAGGCCGCACGATGGGGCGCTGGTTCATGCAGGTGTTCTGGTTCGAACGGGTGTACTTGGTCAGGTTGTAGATATCCACACCGGCTTCACCGCCGATGATTTCATCTTCATTGACCCGAACCACTACCCGGCGCGCGTCCACGGAGTCGATAACCCCGCCACGCCCCGCCACGGCACAGACACCGGAGTCACGCGCAACGAAGCGCTCCATGCCGGTACCCACCAGCGGCTTCTCGGCACGCAGGGTCGGCACCGCCTGACGCTGCATGTTGGAACCCATCAGGGCGCGGTTGGCGTCATCGTGCTCGAGGAACGGAATCAGGGCTGCGGCCACCGACACTACCTGGCGCGGCGATACGTCCATCAGCGTCACCTGGTCGGGACGCATGAAGGTGGTCTCGCCTTTGTGGCGCACCTGCACCAGGTCATCGCTCAGATTGCCGGACTCATCGACGGCTGCCGAGGCCTGGGCAATGACGAAGTCACCTTCCTCAATCGCCGAGAGGTGTACTACATCGTCGGTCAACTTACGGTCAACCACCTTGCGGTAAGGCGTCTCCAGGAAGCCATAGCTGTTTGTATGGCTGTAGGTGGCCAGCGAGTTGATCAGGCCGATGTTCGGGCCTTCCGGCGTCTCGATCGGGCACAGACGGCCGTAGTGCGTGGCGTGTACGTCACGCACTTCGAAGCCAGCACGCTCGCGGGTTAGACCACCCGGGCCGAGGGCTGACACACGGCGCTTGTGGGTAACTTCCGACAGCGGGTTGTTCTGATCCATGAACTGGGACAGCTGGCTTGAGCCAAAGAACTCTTTTACCGCCGCCGCCACGGGCTTGGCGTTGATCAGATCCTGCGGCATCAGGCCTTCGCTTTCCGCCATGGAAAGACGCTCTTTAACCGCACGCTCAACGCGCACCAGACCGACACGGAACTGGTTTTCGGCCATTTCGCCGACGCAGCGAATACGGCGGTTGCCCAGGTGATCGATATCGTCAACGTCACCGAAGCCGTTACGGATATTGATCAGCTCGCGCAGCACGTCGAGGATGTCTTTACGGTCCAGCACGCCGGAACCGGTGTCGCCCTCGCGGCGCAGACGACGGTTGAACTTCATGCGGCCCACGCCCGACAGGTCGTAGCGATCCTCAGTGAAGAACAGGTTGTGGAACAGCGTCTCGGCGGCTTCCTTGGTGGGCGGCTCGCCGGGGCGCATCATGCGGTAGATTTCCACCAGGGCTTCGAGCTGCGATCCGGTGGTATCCAGCTTGAGCGTATCGGAAATGAACGAGCCACAGTCGAGGTCGTTGGTATACAGCGTCTCGATGCGCTTGATACCGCCGTGCGCCATGGCTTCCAGCACGTCCGGGGTGATTTCGGTGTTGCACGGGCAGATAAGCTCGCCGGTCTTGCCGTCGATCTGATCCTTGGCCAGCGTCTTGCCGAACAGATACTCCATCGGCACGTCCAGACGCTCGAGCCCGGCTTTTTCGAGCTGGCGGATATGCTTCTGGGTGATCCGGCGGCCTTCTTCGACGATAATCTCGCCGTTGCCGTCCTTGATGTCGAAGGTGGCCGTTTCGCCGCGCAGGCGCGATGGCACCAGCTCCACCGAGAAGCCGGACTTTTCGACATGGAAAACGCTGGTTTCAAAGAATTCGTCGAGAATCTCTTCCGTGCTCATACCCAGCGCACGCATCAGTACGGACGCCGGCAGCTTGCGGCGACGGTCGATACGCACGAAGACGTTGTCCTTGGGATCGAACTCGAAATCCAGCCAGGAGCCACGGTAAGGAATCACCCGCGCTGAATAGAGCAGCTTACCGGAGGAGTGGCTCTTGCCCTTGTCATGATCGAAGAAGACACCGGGGCTGCGGTGGAGCTGGGAAACGATAACCCGCTCGGTACCGTTGATCACAAAGGTACCGTTCTCCGTCATCAGGGGAATTTCCCCCATATAGACTTCTTGCTCTTTGATATCCTTGATTGCTTTATTCGAGGAATCGCGATCATAGATGATCAAGCGAACCTTGACGCGCAGCGGCGCGGAGTAAGTTACCCCGCGCAGCTGGCACTCCTTAACATCGAACGCCGGCGTTCCGAACCGGTAGCTGACATACTCAAGCGCCGCATTTCCGGAGAAGCTCTCAATCGGAAACACGGACTTGAACGCCGCGTGCAGGCCGACCTCGTGCCGCTCGTCGGGCGAACGATCTTGCTGGAGAAAGTCGTAATAGGAATCAAGCTGGATGGCCAGCAAGTAAGGCACATCCATCACTTGTGGCAGTTTGCCGAAATCCTTGCGGATGCGTTTTTTCTCAGTATATGAGTAAGCCATCTGTATTCCCCAGCTTGTTCACCATGGGTGACCGATGCGTGGTCATCTGCCCTGCAGGCGTGTCAGACGCGAACAGCAAGCTCCTGGTCGGGTAGCTCGCCGTCAAAAATCTTGGTCGATAACAGTCTTTCGATAACCGTACTACAACGATTCTGCTTCACCGTTCAGTTACAACAGAAAAAGGCCGGCAGCGGGATTTCCCGCCGCCAGCCGTGGAAGCTTACGCAGCGCGTAAAGCATCCGGCACAAGAATTACTTGAGCTCGACGCTTGCGCCCGCTTCTTCCAGCTTCGCTTTCGCTGCTTCAGCGTCTTCCTTGGACATGGCTTCTTTGATGGTCGCCGGCGCGCCGTCAACGGCACCCTTGGCTTCCTTGAGGCCAAGACCGGTAATCTCGCGAACTGCTTTGATGACGTTAACTTTCTTGTCACCGGCAGACGCCAGCACCAGGTCAAATTCAGTCTGCTCTTCTTCAACAGGTGCTTCGCCGCCACCCGGGCCAGCGACAACGGCTGCCGCGGCAGAGACGCCGAATTTTTCTTCCATTGCTTCGATCAGCTCGACAACTTCCATGACGGACATGTCGGCTACAGCATTGATGATATCGTCTTTGGTCAGTGCCATTGTTTCATTCCTAACTTTGCGGGAGTCTCGGTTTGCCGACGACTCAGGATTCATTGGCTGGTTCAGGCAGCCGTCTGCAACAGCAGCTCATGCCGCCCGGAAGAAGCGTTTACGCCGCTTCTTCTTTCTGGTCGCGCAGGGCGGCCAGGGTGCGAACCAGCTTGCCAGCGGAGGCTTCTTTCATTACCGACATCAGCTTGGCGATTGCTTCGTCGTAGGTCGGCAGGGTTGCCAGACGGTCGATGTCAGCAGCCGGAATCAGCTCACCTTCGTAGGCCAGCGCTTTCACTTCGAAGTCTTTGTCGCTCTTGGCAAACTCTTTGAACAAACGAGCAGCAGCGCCCGGATGATCTGTCGAGAAGGCCAACAGCGTTGGACCAACGAAGCTCTCGGTCAGGCATTCCCACTGGGTGCCTTCGAGGGCGCGGCGTGCCAGGGTGTTGCGAACAACACGAATCTGGACACCATTCTCGCGCGCCTGCTTGCGCAGATCGGTCATCTTGCCGACCGTCACGCCGCGAGAATCGGCAACTACGACGGAGAGTGCGTCCTTGGCCGCTTCACTGACCTCGGCAACAATCGCTTTCTTGCCTTCAAGTGCTAGTGGCACAGTGATCACTCCTTCGTGCCGGAACCCATTAAAGGTTCCGGTGGTTACCATCTCTTCCCACCCGTACTGCCGGCAGGAAGCCTTAGAGGATGGTGCTCACCAGAAAAGCAGCGTTGCTAACCCACTGGCGGCCACACCATCTGCGCAGGCGCTCGAAGAGCGATTAAGCCATGCCTTCATGGAAGCCACGGCACCTGCGGTCTTTGACGGCGCCTCGGCATCGGCCGAGGGACCGCAAAGTTATTGCTCGGTTGTTGCTGAAACCTGACGATCTAGCGCTTATACAAACGCGGAATGATCGACGGTCAGACCCGGGCCCATGGTAGTGGACAGGGTCATTTTCTTGAGGTAGACACCTTTGGAAGTACTCGGCTTGAGCTTCTTCAGGTCGGCGACCAGTGCTTCCAGGTTGCCGTGGATCGCTGCCGCGTCGAAATCCGCCTTACCCAATGTCGTATGGATAATGCCGTTCTTGTCGGTGCGGAAGCGCACCTGACCGGCTTTGGCGTTTTTCACGGCGGTGGCGACGTCAGGCGTCACGGTGCCCACTTTCGGGTTGGGCATCAGGCCGCGGGGACCCAGAATCTGGCCCAGCTGACCGACCACGCGCATGGCATCCGGCGAAGCGATGACGACGTCAAAGTCCATCACGCCCTTCTTGACCTGTTCGGCCAGGTCGTCCATACCCACGATGTCGGCGCCAGCTTCTTTGGCGGCGTCGGCATTGGCACCCTGAGTAAAGACGGCTACGCGCACGTCCTTGCCGGTACCGTTAGGCATAACGGTAGCGCCACGTACGACCTGATCGGATTTACGCGGGTCAACGCCCAGGTTGATCGCGACATCCACGGACTCCTTGAACTTGACGGTCGATAGCTCAGAGAGCAGCGCCACCGCTTCTTCAATGGAGTAGGCCTTGTTGGTGTCGACTTTTTCGCGAATCAGCTTCGCGCGCTTAGTCAATTTCGCCATGATTACAGACCCTCCACGTTGAGGCCCATGCTACGGGCGCTGCCCGCGATGGTGCGAACCGCTGCATCCATATCAGCCGCCGTCAGGTCAGGCTCTTTGGTCTTGGCGATTTCTTCAAGCTGCTCGCGCGTTACCGTGCCGACTTTCTGCTTGTTCGGCACGCCTGAACCCGACTTGATGCCGGCGGCTTTCTTGAGCAGCACCGCAGCGGGTGCCGTCTTGGTAACGAACGTGAAGCTACGGTCAGAGTAGACGGTAATCACGACAGGCGTCGGCAGGCCGGGCTCAATGTCTTGAGTCTCGGCGTTGAACGCCTTGCAGAATTCCATGATGTTCACGCCGTGCTGACCCAGCGCAGGGCCGACGGGCGGACTTGGATTGGCTTTACCTGCTGCAACCTGCAGCTTGATGTAAGCCTGTACTTTCTTGGCCATCGCTTTTCACTCCAGTTGGGTGGTAACGCCTTGCGGCTCCCCGGTCTTTGTCAGGCGACGACACCACCTGACACGAATCTTCTTGCGTTTACTCTTTCTCTACCTGCGCGAACTCGAGCTCGACAGGCGTAGCACGCCCGAAGATCAGCACGCTGACCTGCAGGCGACTCTTTTCGTAATTGACTTCTTCCACCACGCCGCTGAAGTCGGCGAAGGGGCCGTCGACGACACGCACCGATTGCCCCGGCTCAAACATGGTCTTGGGACGCGGCTTGTCGGTGCCGTCCTGCACACGCCGCAGAATGGCGTCAGCCTCGCGGGTGGTGATCGGCGCGGGCTTTTCTTTGGTACCACCGATAAACCCCATCACGCGTGGGGTTTCGTTAACCAGGTGCCAGGTATCGTCGGCCATCTCCATCTCGACCAGCACATAGCCGGGATAGAACTTGCGCTCACTCTTGCGGCGCTTGCCGTCACGCATTTCAACGACTTCTTCGGTGGGCACCAGAATTTCGCCAAAGCGATCTTCAACGCCATACATCTTGACGCGCTCGATCAGCGAGCGCATCACATGCTTTTCGAAGCCGGAATAGGCGTGAACGACGTACCAACGTTTGGACATGAAAGCTCCTAACCAATAACGCCGGACATCGCCCAGCCAAGAAGAGTGTCAATCAGCCAAAGCATCAGCCCGACCACCAGCACGGCGACAAGGACAATGGCCGTGGTCTGGATAGTTTCGGCCCGAGTTGGCCATACAACGCGCTGAATCTCTTTCTTAGCGCTTCGCGCCAGCTCCACCAGATCGCGACCCTTGGTGGTTGTCAGCGCCAGCAGGGCAGCCAGCACACACAACACCACAACGCCCAACACACGGTAGATCAGGCCAATATCAGCAAAATAGGTATTGCCTACAACGGCAACAACAAGCAACGCAATAACTGCCGCCCACTTGAGCCCGTCATGGCGCGTCTGTTGCACCTCGGCGCCATGCTTCACAGAACTCGGCTTCATAAAAACGAGACTCCTCAGGGTGCAGCGAGCGATAAAGGAATTCTTTAAAGACATACCAGCCTGGGGAAGACTGGCAGGCCAGGAGGGAATCGAACCCCCAACCTGCGGTTTTGGAGACCGCTGCTCTGCCAATTGAGCTACTGGCCTGTATCAATGCCTGCACAGACAACTTATTCAGCCTGCACAACAGCGGGCGCCATGGTAGCGGAGAAATCACCACCTGACAACCCCCTTTCAACGCCACCACCCGAACTCAAGCCCGATGACAGCGACAAAAAAAGCGAGCATCGCTCGCTTCTTTTTCAATTTGGAGCTCATGGACGGATTTGAACCGTCGACCTCACCCTTACCAAGGGTGTGCTCTACCCCTGAGCTACATGAGCCAAGTACTACAAGATCAAGCACCTAACTGGAGCGGGCGGCGGGAATCGAACCCGCACCATCAGCTTGGAAGGCTGAGGTTCTACCATTGAACTACGCCCGCCTTACCGGCTTTAGAATGATCAGCCGATGCGCACTCATTCTCTATAACGCCCGCTACCGGTTTTCATTCCACGTCACCGACTTTAATCGATGGCGCCTAAAGCTGGTGGAGAGGGAAGGATTCGAACCTTCGAAGCTTTCGCGGCAGATTTACAGTCTGCTCCCTTTGGCCACTCGGGAACCTCTCCATCTTTGGCGGCACATTATGCCAGCCCCAAAAGCATTGTCAAGTCACTGATAGCACTAGCAAGCTATCAATGTATCCCGCTCAACACTTCGACGTCACGATGCTGCCGACTGCTGACCGCCTGCCTTGGAACGCGCTGCATTCTGTCAAAGCAGCATCGAGAATGCAAGGCCCGCACGAATTTTTTCAAGCGACACCGGATCGGGTACGCGCGGCGCACCGGCCATCTTGCCGGCGCGCTCGGCGAGCGTCAGCGGAAAACGCGCCTCGAGCCCGCCGTACACCATATCCGGCCATACCGCATGGGGCACCTGAACCCCGCGTGAAATGACCCGCGCATCTCCCCCGGTCAGCAGCATCGGCAGCGCCACGCCCTCTTGGTCACACACTTCGCTGTAAATTCGGTTGATAGCGCTCACCGCCGCCATGTAGATGCCATGGTTGACCGCATCCACCGTGCGACGCCCCGGCTCGAGCAGCTCGTCCGCCTCGCTTTCGGGGTCGATGGCGACGTTGCGCGTACCCAGCTTCAGGCTCTCTTTCATCAACCTCAGTCCCGGCACGATAAAGCCGCCCAGATGCTGCCCGCCGGGCAGCACAAAGTCGATGGTGATCGCACTGCCGCAGTCGACCGCACAGCACCCCCCTGCCAGCTGATACCCCGCCAGGGCACCCAGCCAGCGGTCAACGCCCAGGCGCCCGGGTTCTGCATAGCCGTTCACTACGCCCAGCGCCTCTGCGGTCGAGCGGGCCACATGCACATGGCGCACGCGACGCCGCAGCAGCCCCACGGTCTCGTCGAGTACCGCCGCACGGGCAACGCTGGAAATACGCACCGCCTCGACCACGTCAAGATCCGGAATGTCGGCACCGGGGCGCCACTCTTCGCGGGTCCATACCGCACCTCGCGAGCGGATTTCACTGCTGTCAGCGTCTTTCAGCCGCCATTTGGACAACGTATTGCCAATATCCAGGTCAAGAATCATAAGCGCCTACGTACGCTGATTTCGCCGCCCGACAGACGCCTCGGGTGACCCGACTCGGTCACCCACAGGTGACCACTATCGTCGACTTCGCCGGCGACCGCCTCATTGGTCTGACGCCCCTGGATAACCCGGATGGGCTGATCAGCGTATGCGTGGCGCTGGTTCCAGGCCTTCCGCCAGGGTGCAAAGCCCTGCTGCTCAAAGCCCGCCAGCATGTCGAGCAGCCCGGCGACCACGTCCGCGGCCAGCTGATTGCGTGACAGCGATGGCAGTTCATCAAACAGCGCCGCCACCGGCTGCTCGATGGCCTCGCGCATGGCCTCGGGTAGCCGCAGATTCATGCCCATCCCGATGACGACTTCACAAGGGCCTGCAGCATCGCCGGTGACCTCGACCAGGATGCCGGCCAGCTTGCCCAGCGCGTCGCTATCACGCTGGGCAAGCAGAATGTCGTTGGGCCATTTAAGCTGCGCGGCCACGCCGTGATGCTCGAGCACCTGGGTGACTACCACGCCCACCGCCAGGCTCAAGCCTTCCAGCGCCGTGACACCGGCCTCAAAGCGCCAGCCCACGGACAGCATCAGGCTTTGCCCCCACGGGGTTGTCCATACACGCCCGCGCCGGCCGCGCCCGGCCGTCTGCAGCTCGACTAGGCACACCTCGGCATGGCCGGCGCCCTGCTCGAACCGCTCGCGCAGGAAGGCATTGCTCGACGGCAGCTGATCCTCGACAAACAGGCGCGCCAGATGGTGGCGCGCCTGGGCGGGCAAGCGCTCGACGATCCTGGCGCCGACCAGAGGCTCCAACGGCTGAGCCAGTCGATAGCCACGCCCCTTCACCGCCACCAGTTCGACGCCGAGCGCTTCCAATTTCTTTAACTGTTTCCACACCGCAGCGCGAGAGACGCCCAGCGCGTTACCCAGCTGTTCACCGGAATGAACGTCGCCGTCGCTTAGCAACCGCATCAGGTGGCCGATGCTCATGTCCTTGCCCCATCTGGGAAAACGTCTATCTTACCGGATGCGCCATCAGCGCGAAAACTGCTGCCAAAAGGTTATTGTATTGATGCTTTAAATAATACAGTGCTGGTAGTGGACCGCACCGAGACCCTATAATGCCGCCCTATTTTTCTAGCAGGATCGCGTCGTGATCGAGAATCTTCGCAACATTGCCATCATCGCCCACGTTGACCACGGTAAAACTACCCTGGTCGACAAACTGTTAAGCCAGTCCGGCACGCTCGACCGCAAGGCCGAAGGCCAAGAGCGGATCATGGACTCCAATGACCAGGAAAAGGAGCGTGGCATCACCATCCTGGCCAAGAACACGGCTATCAAGTGGCAGGATGGCAACGGCACCGACTACCACATCAACATCGTGGACACGCCCGGGCACGCCGATTTCGGTGGCGAGGTCGAGCGCGTCATGTCGATGGTCGACTCGGTACTGCTGCTGGTTGACGCCGTCGACGGCCCGATGCCGCAAACCCGCTTCGTGACCCAGAAGGCCTTTGATCGTGGCCTGAAGCCGATCGTGGTGGTCAACAAGATCGACCGCCCCGGCGCGCGCCCCGACTGGGTCATCGACCAGATCTTCGACTTGTTCGACAACCTGGGGGCCTCCGACGAGCAGCTCGACTTCCCGATCATCTACTGCTCGGCGCTCAACGGCATTGCCGGCCCCGAGCCCGATCAGCTGGCTGACGACATGTCGCCCATGTTCCAGTCCATCGTCAATATCGTCGATGCGCCCAAGGTCGAGAACGACGGGCCTTTCCAGATGCAGATCTCGGCGCTGGACTATAACAGCTACGTGGGCGTCATCGGCCTTGGCCGCATTTCCCGCGGCAGCGTCAAGCCCAACCAGCAGATTACCGTGGTGACCAAGGAAGGCCATTCGCGCAAGGGCAAGATCGGCCAGGTCATGACCCATATGGGCCTCGACCGGGTACAGACCGACGAAGCCACCGCAGGCGACATCATCTGCATCACCGGCATCGAGAACCTGGCGATTTCCGATACCCTGTGCGACGTCAACCAAGTGGAGGCGCTGCCGCCGCTGACCGTCGACGAGCCGACGGTATCGATGACGTTCCAGGTCAACGACTCGCCGTTCGCCGGCAAGGACGGCAAGTTCGTCACCAGCCGCAATATCAAGGATCGCCTGGAGCAGGAGCTGATCCACAACGTGGCGCTGCGCGTTGAGCAGGGCGACACGCCGGAAAAATTCAAGGTCTCGGGACGCGGTGAGCTGCACCTCTCGGTGCTGATCGAATCCATGCGTCGGGAAGGCTTCGAGCTGGCCGTTGGCCGCCCCGAGGTCATCATCCGTGAAATCGACGGCGAACAGCAGGAGCCCTACGAAGAGGTCATCATCGACTGTGAGGAGCAGCACCAGGGCGCCATCATGGAAGAGCTTGGCTATCGCAAGGGCGAGATGACCAACATGAACCCGGATGGCAAGGGCCGCGTTCGTCTGGACTTCATCATCCCGGCGCGCGGCCTGATCGGCTTCCGCGGCCAGTTTTTGACCCTGACCTCGGGTACCGGCATCCTGACCAGCCGCTTTGACCACTACGGTCCGCTGAAGCCGGACGCCTCAATCGAGCGGCGTAACGGTGTCATGGTATCGATGGTCGACGGCAAAGCCCTGGCCTACGCCCTTTACACGCTTCAGGAGCGCGGCAAGCTGATCGTCGATCACGCCACGGAAGTCTACGAAGGCATGCTGATCGGCATCAACAACCGTGCCAACGACATGGTGGTCAACCCGACCAAGGGCAAGAAGCTGGATAACATGCGTTCCACGGGTAACGATGAAAACATCGTCCTGACGCCGCCGATCAACTTCACCCTGGAGCAGGCCATCGAGTTCCTGGACTCGGATGAGCTGGTGGAAGTGACACCCAGCCATATCCGTCTGCGCAAGAAGTTGCTCAAGGAAAACGAGCGCAAGCGCTCAAGCAAGAAGTAAGTCGCCTCCCGAAGCCCGCTTGAACGCGGGCTTCTTTTTGCCTGCCATCTGGCGGTCACGTGAATGCCCCCTGTTTGCCAAGCCGCTCCCCCAACGCAACCTAAACGGTTGACGCCTGGAAAGCAGGCTGAGGGTAGCGCAAAGTAGCGCTATCCTCAGCACAGGGGATTATTCTATTATCTCGCTCACACAAGCGTTTGAATCGCGGCGGGTGCTGCACGCCTGCCCGACCGAGGCGCCCGCCACCCACGGCGGCGCAGGGAGTGACACCCAGGCGTTGACCGCCTTGCCCAGTAGATGAGGAAACCCATGACCCCGCTTATCGAGGTTCAGCAGGTCAATAAAGCCTTTGGTGGCCTTCAGGTCATCAACGACTGCTCTATTCGCGTCGAGAAGGGTTCGATTACCGGCATGATCGGCCCCAACGGCGCGGGCAAGTCGACATTATTCAACCTGATGGCCGGCGCGTTGCAGCCGGACAGCGGGCGCATCCTGCTGGACGGCGAGGATATTACCGCGCTGAGCGCCGACCAGCGTTTTCACAAGGGTCTGCTGCGCACCTTCCAGATCGCCCACGAATTCAGCCACATGAGCGCGCTGGAAAACCTGATGATGGTGCCGCCCGAGCAGGCAGGCGAAAACCTGTTCACCGCCTGGTTCAAACCCGGCCTGGTGCGCCATGAAGAAGCCGAGGTTCGCCGGCGGGCGCTTGAGGTCATCGACTTTGTCGGCCTTCATCACGTGCGCAACGAGCTCGCCGGCAACCTCTCCGGCGGGCAGAAGAAATTGCTGGAGCTGGGCCGCACGATGATGACCAACGCCAAGATCGTGCTGCTTGACGAGATTGCCGCCGGGGTCAACCGCACGCTGCTTGGCGACCTGATCGGCAACATCGAGCGTCTCAACCGCGAGATGGGCTACACCTTCCTGGTCATCGAGCACGACATGGACATGATTGCCAGACTCTGCGACCCCGTCATCGTGCTGGCCCAGGGCCAGGTGATGGTCGAAGGCCATATTGAGGATATCCAGAACAACCCCGAGGTTATCGACGCCTACTTCGGCGCCGGAGCCGCGTGACGGATGAAGGCGCAAGGCTTCCAACAACGCCACACCCCCCAGGTGGCTCTACACGAGAGACTTTTTCACCATGCCTTTAATTGAAGCACGCGACGTCTTCGGCGGCTATGGCAGCATGAACATCCTCAACGGGGTGAACATGTCGCTGGACGCCGACGAGGTCGGGGTGATCGTCGGTCCGAACGGGGCGGGAAAATCAACGCTGCTGAAAGCGATTTTCGGGCTGCTGCACGTCAATCAGGGCGATATTCTGCTCCACGGCACGCCCATCCAGAACCTGGCGCCCAACCAGCTCGTCGAGCGCGGTATGGGCTTTGTGCCCCAGGAAAAGAACGTGTTCCCCAGCCTGACCGTGCAGGAAAACCTGGAGATGGGGGCCTTTCTGAAGCCCCAGAACGTCAAGCGCATGCTCGACCAGGTCTACGAATTCTTTCCCCCTCTCAGGGAAAAGCGCCATCAGCCGGCGGGCGAGCTGTCCGGCGGCCAGCGCCAGATGGTCGCCATGGGCCGTGCGCTGATGGCCGAACCCAGCCTGCTGCTGCTTGACGAACCCACCGCCGGGCTGTCGCCGCTTTACATGAACGAGATCTTTGACCGGGTCAAGCACATCAATGAGGCCGGGGTCGGCATCCTGATGGTCGAACAAAACGCCAAGCAGGCACTCGCCATTGCCGATAAAGGTTTTGTGTTGGCCGCAGGCCAGAACCGCTTTACCGATACCGGCGCCGCACTGCTTGCCGATCCAGACGTGGCCAAAAGCTTTTTGGGCGGCTAGCCCAGGGGACAATAACGTGAATGAACTGGTTTTCTTTATCAACAACGTGGTGATCGCCGGCAGTGTCACCGGCGCCATCTACGCCATCGGGGCGATTGGCGTCACGCTGATTTTCAGCATCATGCGCTTTGCCCACTTTGCCCACGCCGACATGATGACCTTTGGTGCCTTCATGGTGCTGGTGCTCACCACAGCCTTCCCCGGCATCGGCATGAGCATCGGCGTGCCCACCGCGCTCATTATGCTCCCTGTGGCCATGCTGCTGACGGCCTGCCTGGCGGTCGGCATCGACAAGGCGTTTTACAAGCCGCTGCGCGCCCACGGCGTCAAACCCATCGTCATGGTTATCGCCTCGCTGGGCGTCACCCTGATCCTGCAGGGGCTTATCCGGCTGTTTTCCGGCACCGGCGGGCAGGGCCTTTACGTCGACGACCGCAAAGAAATTTTTCGCATGCTGCCGTTTGAGAACGTGCGCGTGCCCATCGTGATTACCGAGCCGCAGATTTATCTGTTCGTGATCACCCTGGTCGCGGTCATTGCCCTGCATCTGTTCCTGAGCCGCTCGCGGCTCGGCAAAGCCATGCGCGCGATGTCCGATAACCCCGAACTAGCGCAGGCCTCGGGCATCAACACCAACACCATCGTCGCCGTTACCTGGGTGATTGCCGGGGGCCTTGCCGCCATTGCGGGTACGCTGCTGTCGCTGGATGTCACGTTCAAGCCCGACCTCAGCTTCTTCCTGCTGCTGCCGATTTTCGCCGCCGCCATCGTCGGTGGCGTGGGCCACCCCTTCGGCGCCGTCGCCGGCGGCTTCGTCGTCGCCTTTGCCGAAAATCTGGCAGTGTTCAACTGGGCCGTGTTACTGCGCCCCTTCCGCGACAGCCTGCCCACCTGGCTGGAGTTACCGTCCAACCTGGCCTTCGTGGGCACCGAATATAAAATCGTGGTGCCGTTCTTCATTCTGGTGGCCATTCTGGTCTGGCGCCCCACCGGCATCTTCAAAGGCAAGGTGATCTGATGGCTGACAACAACTACACCCCTCAGGACGCGACGCCCAAGGCATCGCGCCTGCCGCTACGCGAGCTCTGCCTGTTTGGCCTGCTGCTGGTCACGATTGTCGGCGTTTATGGCGTCATGGGGCCTGCCTACAGCACGCGCATGCTGGTGGAAGCCGCGTGCTACGCCATCCTGGCCTTGGGGCTGACCATTCAGTGGGGCTATGCCGGCCAGTTCAACGCCGGTGTCATGGGGTTTGTCGCCCTGGGCGGCGTCAGCGCCATGCTGTTCAGCGTGCCGGTCAACGAGGCCTTCTGGGATAGCGAACTCCCCGGCGAGCTTGGCAAGGTACTGCTCTACGCCGTCGGCGCCACGCTGCTGGTGGTCGCGGCCTCGCGGCTCACCCGGTTGGGGGTGCCCAAGCGGATCCGCACCGTATTCACCGTGCTGCTGGCCATCGTGCTGTACATGGTGGTGATCAGCCAGTTACGTGAGGTGACCGCCGCGATCGAGTCCCAGGCGGGCTTTGTGGGTGGGCTGGGCCTGCCGGCCTGGACAGGTTGGATCGTCGGCGGCGCCCTGGCGGGCGGCGTCGGCTACTTTATCGGCCACGTCTGCCTGGGCTTGCGCAGCGATTACCTGGCCATTGCGACCCTGGGGATTGCCGAGATCATCAAGGCCTTCTTGAAGAATTCCGACTGGCTCACCCGCGGCACCGCGACGGTGTCGCCGCTGCCCTGGCCGACCCCCGGCCCCGCCGACCTGGGCTTCACCCTGTCCCGGGCGATCTACCTGTCGTTGACGGCGGTGATTATCGCGGCGATCTTCTTTCTGCTCCACCGCGCCTATCACGCTCCCTGGGGCCGCATGATCCGCGCCATTCGCGATAATGAACTATCCTCAGCGGCCATGGGCAAGAATATCAACCGGCGGCGCCTGGAGATTTTTGTGCTGGGCTGCATCCTGATGGGTGTCGGCGGCGGGGTAATGGCAAGCTTCAACAGCCTGTTCGACCCCAACGGCTATCTGCCGCTGAATCATACCTTCCTGGTGCTGGTCATGGTGATTCTGGGCGGGCCCGGCAACAACCTGGGCACCATCTTCGGCGCCATCACAGTGTATATTATCTGGATCATGTCAGGGCCGTTGGCCCTCTACCTGATGGATCTCGCCGTGGCCTTCGGTGCCTTTGCCTTTGACTGGCAGGCGCCCGCCACCATCGATAGTCGCGCCCTCCAGGCCCGGGTATTGGTGATTGGCGTGCTGATCACGCTGGTGTTGCGCTTTGCCCCCAAGGGGCTGCTGCCGGAGCGCATCAAGCACCACGACTGAGCCATAAAAAACCGCCCCAGCGCGTGGCTGGGGCGGTCATAGCGGTCTTGGCCACTTTATCCTAGTCTTCAGCCAGCTCACCAACCCGCTTGAACTCGCCATCTTCGACGGTCATTTCAACCACGATGCCGGGCACGTCACCATTATCGTCAAACTCGTGACTGCCAGAAGCCCCTTCGTAGTTGATTTCTTCACCCTGGGCGATCAGCTCGACAGCCTTCTCCCACTCGCCGGGCAGGATGGCTTCCCCCGGTGCGCTGGCCACATCGCGCAGCGCCTCGGATAAGCCTTCACGCTCGGCACTGCCGTTCTGCTCGATAGCCAGCGCGACAAGGAAAGCTGCGTCATAGGCCTGGGCGGCAAAGACCGCTTCAGGATCGATACCGGCAGCTTCGGCGGCTTCAATGAAAATATCGGTGCCGGGCAGATCCGGGCTGCCGGGGCGGGTCGCGATCATGCCTTCCAGTACATTAGCGCCCACGGCCTCGACAAGGCTATTGCCGACCATGCCGTCGGCCCCTACGTACTGGGTGAACACGCCGCTTTCCGAGGCCTGACGCAGCACGGTCTGCCCCGAGGTATCGGCGTAGGCCAGCACGACCAGCGTCTGCACGCCGGTGGAGGACAGGATGCCCAGTTCGGAGCGGTAGTCGGCACGGTTGTCCTCGTGGGCCAGACTTTCCACGATGGTGCCGCCTTCCGCCTCAAAGGTCGCGGTAAACGCGTCCGACAGCCCCTGACCGTAATCATTGTTGACGAAGGTCACGGCGACTTCATCGATACCTTTCTCGATCAATAACTTGGCCAGCATTTCTCCCTGGAACGCATCAGAAGGCACGGTGCGGAAGACCAGGTCGTTATCGTCAAGCTCGGTCACCGCCGGTGCGGTAGACGCTGGCGAGACCATGACCACACCGCCGGGAATGGCCGCGTTGTTGGCGGCCGCAATGGTGGCACCGGTGCACAGCGCCCCGACAATCGCCGTGACGTCTTCCGAGTTGACCATGCGGTCCGCCGAGTTAGACGCGGCCGAAGCGTCGGAACAGGTGGTATCGCCCGACGGCATTTCCAGCGTCTGACCGCCCAAGATGCCGCCCTGCTCGTTGATCTGGGTAACCGCCAGCTGTGCGCCATCAAAGATGGGCGGCGTCAAACTCTCAATACCCCCGGTAAAGCCCCCCAGAAAGCCCACTTTGACCTCAGCCTGGGCCGCCCCAGCCAGTGCCAGTGAAGAAACGGCCACGGCCGTGGCTAATATGCGCTTGTTCATCATCTTGTTAATCGCTCCCTGTAGGATTCAGCGCCCCATCGGTACACGCTGGGGTCTGCTATTAATCTGGAACTGGAACGCAAAAAATACAAGCAACGTTTTCCAACGCTAGCCGTCGCCGTCGTCCTCGACGCGCTCGGCCCAGCGCTTGCGCGCCAGGTTGCGCCGATACAGCCGGATCAGAGCGATGACCAGGGCAGTGCTCAGCATCGCCGCCAGCACCACGCCCTGCCAGGGGCGGGCCGCGTCGTTCAGCCAGGTCTCCAGCGCGATGATCAGCGTCAGGCCCAGCGCCTGGGAACCGATGGCGAACGCGCGTAGTTTGTCAAAAGCAGCTTGAGGCATAGGGGTCTCCGTGATGGGCGGCTCCATGGTATGGTGCGTCAGTGTACCTGCTCAACGGGAAAACCATGAACGCCATCACCCTTGGCCCACTGTTGATTTCACTCCCTCGCCTCTACGCCCTTGCCTGTGCCCTGACCCTGCTGGTCAGCACGCGCTATTTGCTGGGACTGCCTCCGCGCCATCATCAGCGCTGGTTTCTGGGCCTGGTGGTCGTCTGGCTGATCGCCGCTCGCCTTGGCCATGTCGTCATGCACCTCGACAGCTTCAGCGGCGCCCCGCTGACGGCGCTGAAAGTCTGGCAGCCGGGCTACCAGGGGCTCTGGGGGCTGGTCGCGGGACTTGCATGGACGGCCTGGACGCTGCGCTCGCGGCTGATCGCCATGGGCGGTGCCATGGCGCTTCTGGTGGGCGCTTCAAGCCTGTGGCTGGTACTGGTGACCCTGGCGCCGCTGGGCAACGACACGAGCGTCAAGGCCCTGCCCGACGTGACCTTGGAAGACATCGACGGCAATTCGGTTCATCTGCCGTCGCTTGCCGACGACCACGACCGGATCATCGTCAACCTGTGGGCCACCTGGTGCCCGCCCTGCCGGCGCGAAATGCCCTTGCTCGCCGAGGCGGATCAGCGCGCGGGCGTGGCCGTCGTGGTCGCCAACCAGGGCGAGGAGCTGCTGCCCATCGTGCGCTATCTGGACGAGCAGCAGCTACGCTTCCGCTATGCCCTGCGCGACCCGGGCCAGATGCTCTTGTCGCTGGTCGAGGCCCCCGGGCTGCCCACCACCGTGCTGTTCGACGGCGACGGTAACACCCTCGACATCCACGTCGGCGAGCTCACTCAGGCGCACCTGGATCGCTGGCTTGAAGATTGACGACGATACACCTTAATCCCCCAGCGGCTTTGCGTTAGAATCGCCCGCCCTGTTGCTGCCGGCTCCTGTGGCCGGCAGCGTACGTCCTGTATTGCAGACTTCCTTGAGGCATCATGAGCGATTTTTCCCCCGGCCAACGCTGGATTAGCGACGGCGAAGCCGAGCTTGGGCTCGGCACCGTGCTTAACTGCGACGCCCGTAGCGTTACCATCTTGTTCAGTGCCAGCCAGGAAACCCGCACCTATAACACCCGCCAGGCCCCGCTGACCCGCGTGATGTTCGGCACCGGCGACCGCATCGTGTCGGCCGACGGCTGGCAGATGATCGTCGATGACAGCCAAACCGCAGGCGGCCTGATCACCTACGTGGGCGAGGACAGCCAGGGCCAGCCACGTGAGCTCCCGGAGGCCAAACTCGCCGACACCATGCAGTTCGACCAGGCCCGCGACCGCCTGCTGACCGGCCAGGTGGATCGCAACGACTGGTTCGACCTGCGCTTTCGTACCCTGCACCACCATCAGCGTATCGAACAGCACAGCGCGCTGGGCTTTTCCGGCCCGCGCATCGACCTGGTGCCCCATCAGCTGTATATCGCCGACGAAGTCGCCCGTCGCCATGCCCCTCGGGTCATGCTGGCGGATGAGGTCGGGCTCGGCAAAACCATTGAGGCCGGGCTGATTCTGCACCGCCTGCTGCTCGCGGGGCGTGTTGAACGGGCACTGATCCTGGTGCCCGATAGCCTGACCCACCAGTGGCTGGTGGAACTGCTGCGGCGCTTCTCGCTCAACGTCAGCTTACTCGACGAGCAACAAAGCCAGGCCCACGGCAGCGAAAACCCCTTCGAAAGCGCCCAGCTGGTGCTTGCCAGCCAAGGCTGGCTGTTTGCCAACACCCACCGCCAGACGCAGGCGCTGGCCAGCCACTTCGACCTGCTGATCGTCGATGAGGCTCACCATCTCGACTGGAGCGATGAGGGCAGCGGCCCCGGCTATCAGTGCGTCGAGCAGCTGGCGGCGGATATCCCCGGCCTGCTGCTGCTCACCGCCACCCCCGAACAGATGGGCATCGAAAGCCACTTTGCCCGCCTGCGCCTGCTCGACCCGGAGCGCTACCACGACCTGGAACGCTTCAAGGACGAAGAGCGCCACTACGGCGCGGTGGCCAGCGCCATCGATGCCCTCGACTCGCTGCCCGCTTCACCTGACGCCAGGGTCCACGTCGAGGCCGTTGCCGACGACCGCGACAGCCAGGCGCTACTGGCGACTCTGTGCAACTCCGAGGCCAGCGCCGCCCAGCAGGATGCCGCCCGCCGCCAGCTGCGCGATGCGCTGCTCGACCGCCACGGCACCGGGCGGGTGATGTTCCGCAATAGCCGCCGCCACGTGGGTGGCTTCCCCGAGCGCCGCCTGCACCTGACGGCCCTCGACCTGCCACCGGCCTATCGCCGCACGCTGCGCCGCCTGGAGCGCGACGACGACTACCTCGACGAGCTGTTGATCGAAACCGGCATGGATCATCCGGACGTGCTGATCTACCCGGATGCTGCTTACCGCGAGCTCAGCGACGACCCGCTCAACAGCGAGCCCTGGTTTCACATCGACCCACGGGTCAACTGGCTGCTTGAGAAGCTCAGCGACGAAAGCGCAGCCGGCTTTGCCAACGACAAGGTGCTGGTGATCGCCCACCACCGCGAAACCGCCGAAGGGCTGGCCGAAGGCCTGCGCGTGCTGGGCGGCTATCACGCCCCGGTGTTCCACGAAGGTTTGTCGCTGGTCGAACGCGACCGCGCCGCCGCGGCGTTCGCCGACGAGGAAGACGGCTGCCAGGTGCTGGTTTGCTCGGAAATTGGCTCCGAAGGGCGCAACTTCCAGTTCTGCCGTCACCTGGTGATGTTTGACATGCCCCAGCATCCCGACCAGTTGGAGCAGCGCATTGGCCGTCTTGACCGTATCGGCCAGCGCCACGCCATCGAGATGCACATCGCCACCTTTACCGGCAGCCCCGGCGAGCGGCTAATGCGCTGGTATCACGAAGGCATGGATGCCTTCAGCGCACCTCACGGTATCGGCAGCGACCTGTTCAACGCCTTCGGCGACGCGCTGGCCGATGCGCTGCTCGACGACGAGATGCTGGATGAAATAATCGGCGAAACCCGCGAGATGTTCATCGCCAAGCTGGCCGAGCGGGATGCCGGCCGCAACCGTCTACTGGAGCTCAACGCCTGCCGCCCGGAGCGTGCCCAGCAGGTGATCGAGGCGGTGCGCGAGCTGGACGACGATACCGCCCTGCCCCGCTATGTGGAACGCGCCCTGGATGTGTTCGGCGTCGACAGCCAGGAAATCGGCAACGGCCTGATGCTGCTGCAGCCCGGCCAGCACATGCTGGATGGCCTGCCGGGGCTGGTCAAAGGCGAGGAAGGCTTTTCGGCGACGTTCGACCGCCAGCTGGCCCTCGCCCGGGATGACGTGCAGCGGCTTTCCTGGGAGCACCCGTTGCTGCGTGAAATGATGGGCCGCATCCTCGATGGCACCATGGGCAACACCGCGCTTGCGTTACTCGGCCACCCGGCGATTCCCAGCGACCGGCTGATGGCAGAACTGGTGTTCCGCACCCACTGCCCGGCGCCCAGGTCGCTGCACCTGAATCGCTTCCTGCCGCCCACCGCGGTGCGCGTGCTGCTGGATGAGTCCGGCGCCAACCTCACCGACAAGATTTCGTTTACCGGCCTGGGAAAAAACCTGCAGAAGGTCAACAAATCGCTGGCCCGCGACCTGATCAAGGGCCGTCACGACCAGCTGCGCGGCCTGCTCACCCAGGGCGAAGGCGAAGCCGAGCGCGAGCTGCCAAGCATCGTCGAGGCTGCCGAGGCCCGCATGCGCAGTCAGCTGGACGCCGAGCTTGCCCGGCTGACCGCGCTGGCGGAGCACAACCCCTCGGTGCGCAGCGCGGAGCTCGACGCCCTGAAACAGGAGCGCCAAGCGCTCAGCGACGCCATTGAAAACACCCGCCTGCGGCTCGATGCCGTGCGGGTGATCATTACCGTGGATCCCAACGGCTAGTCGTCAAGAATCGCCTGGAGTGCCTTGTCGAGGGTCGGGTAGGTGAACGTGAACCCGGCGTCGATAAGGCGCGCCGGGCGCATATCGGCACCGGTCAGCAGCAGTTGGGACATGTCACCCAGCCCCGCCTTCAATACGCAGGCGGGCACCGGCAATACCGCCGGGCGATGCAGCGTCCTGGCCAGGGTTCGGGTGAATTCCGCGTTGGTCACCGGATGCGGCGCGCTGCCGTTGAAAGGCCCCGACAGTGACGCATCGCTGAGCAGGAAGAGGATGGCGTTGACCAGGTCATCGCGATGAATCCAGGGCATGAACTGCTTGCCGTCGCCAAAGCGCCCGCCCAGCCCCAGCTTGAAGGGCGGCAGCATCTTCTGCAGCGTGCCGCCGTCCGGGCCCAGCACCAATCCGATACGCAGGATCGCCAGGCGCACACCCATGGCCTCGATGGGCTTGGCCGCTGCTTCCCACTGGGCGCATAGCCGATGGGCAAATTCGTCATGGGGCAGGGTGTCTTCGGTGACCCGCCGATCGCCCTGATCGCCGTAGTAGCCCATGGCCGAGCCGCTGACCAGCACCTTGGGCAGCGGCTGGCCGTTTTCGTGCAGCTGCTCACACAGCGACACCAGTTGCTCGGTCGCTTCGACCCGCGAACGGATCAGGCGGTCTTTCTGACGATCGCTCCAGCGCTTGGCGGCGATGGACTCGCCCGCCAGGTTGACCAGCGCCTCGGGCGGGGTATCGATAAACGCCTGGGCGCTGTCGCGGATATCGCATTCCTTGGGCAGCCGCTCGCGTACCGTGTGCGGGGTGCGGGAAACCACCTGCACCTCGTGCCCCTGGGCAATCAACATCGGGCAGAGCCGCTGGCCGACAAAGCCACTGCCGCCGGTCACTAGTACACGCATGGTGTTTCTCCCTCTGGTATCGACGCACAAGCGACGCCGTGAAAGGTTTACATTGAAGCCTATTTATACAAAACTATTACAAATAAAGCATTGCGTACATGATTATCCAGCCACGCTATGCGTCCCGCCAGGCAAGATGCCCAAGAGGCCAGCATGACAGCAGCACAGATTTCACCGCCGTTGACGATCGCGATTGTGGGGGCCGGCATGGCCGGGCTTGCCTGTGCCAACGCCCTGGCCGAGCGCGGCGCCACGGTCAGCGTGTTCGACAAGGGACGCGGCCCCGGGGGGCGCATGTCAACCAAGCGCCTTAACCAGGAGCAACTGGATCTGGGCGCCCAGGCATTCACCGCGCGGGATCCGGCCTTTCAGGAGGCCCTGGCCCGCTGGATTTCCGCCGGGCTTGCCGCTCGCTGGCCGACCATCAGCTATCAGGCTAGTCCAAACGGCTGGCAGCTGCAGCACGATCCCCACGCCCGGTTTACCGGCGTCCCCCGCATGAGCGCCATCACGCGTCATCTGGCCGATACCTTTCAGGCCCATGAGCGCAGCACGCTGAAGCTTGCGACCCGGATCGAGGCGCTGAAGCGTCTCTCGGACGGCTGGCAGTTGATCGACACCGCCGGCAATACCTTCGGCCCCTATCAACAAGTGGTGTTCACCACGCCGCCGCCCCAAACGCTGCCGCTGGTTGCCGACTGGGACAGCACGCTGGCCAAGGCCTGCCGCCAGCGTCTCCAGCGCGGCTGCTGGGCAGCCTGGGCCATCCTCGAGCGGCCGTTGCCCGTCCCGCCCGGTGCACGCCAGGACTGGCACATGGCGCGGGCCGACCATCCGGCGCTGCGCCTGGTGTCGCGCAATCACACCAAACCCGGACGCGAGCACCAGCCGGAAAGTCTCAGCCTGATGGCACAGCTGGACTGGAGCGACCGCTACCTGGAACACGACCCGCAAACCATTGCCGATGACTTGTGGGCCGCCTTCCAATCACTTTATCCGCCCGGCACGCCTCTTCCGGCGCGCATTGCCAGCGGCGCCCATCGTTGGCGTTATGCCCAGCCTGCCGAAGCCGACGACCGGCGATACCTGTACAGCGACAGCGGCCTGGCGATGTGCGGCGACAGCTTCACGGCCAGCCGCGTGGAGTCGGCGTGGTGTTCGGGAACCCTGTTGGCCCATGCGCTAGTAGATCGGTCGGTTTGATGCGGCGCGCGCGTCTTGCGCCTATGGTTATGCATGCAAAGGTTGTACCTTGGCGCCACAAGTTGTACAAAGGAACGTTAGTTATTTACATTTGTTGATCGGTTAATTAGGTAATTGCTATGGATAGCAAACCACATTGCCCTGCGCAGCAACCCACGATAGACCCATGCGGCTTGGCGCCGCACACAACTAAGAGGCACTGGCGCCCATGAGCAACAAGGCGACCCACCCACCCGACACCCCCCTTTATCCCATTCGGGAAGTTTCCCGCCTGACGGGTGTGAACTCGGTCACCCTGCGCGCCTGGGAGCGACGTTACGGGCTGATTCGCCCCCAGCGTACCCCCAAGGGGCACCGCCTGTATGCTCAGGACGACATCACGCGCATCGAGCGCATTCTGCAGTGGCTCAATCGTGGCGTTCCGGTAAGCCAGGTCGCGGACCTGCTCGATCAGCCCGATACCGTGGAAGCCCCGGTACCCGATGCGGGCGACTGGGTCAGTCAGCGCCAGCAGCTGCAGGCCACCATCGAAGCGCTCGACCTGCCCAGACTCGAAGCGTTCTATCATCAGAGCCTGGCGCTGTATCCGTTGAGCACCGCCATCAACGAGCTGTGGCAGCCGGTCATACTGACGCTGGAAGCCAAGTGGGCGGTGAAGTCCGACGAGCTCGTGCGGCGTACCTTCGAGTCATTTCTGCGCAGCCAGGTTGGCATCCGCCTGCATTACGCCAACCAGGCCACCCGTGGCCCGCTGATCCTGCTCAACGTCATGCCGGACGACCCGGGCCCTCTGTGGGTGCTGATGGCCGCACTCATGGCCAGCGAACAGGGCTATCGGGTACAGCTGCTGGACCACTCGCTGCCGCTCGAGGACCTTCCCCAGGCCGTGGCCCGGCTTCACTCGTCGATGGTACTGCTGTCCAGCGGCCAGCGGGAAGACGATCGCTATATCCGCCAGGCGCTGCCCGACGCCGCCGCGGCGCTCAACGTGCCCATCGGGGTGTGCGGCGAAGTCGCGCGCCTGCGCGATGCCGAGCTGCGTGATACCGCCGTGCACATGCTGGGCGACGATTTACCCCAGGCCATTGCCCGATTGCGCCCGCTGCTTCGCGAGTCGGGCGTCCTTTGACCCACTGACAGACACCGTCGCCGCGGCGGTGCCTTCCTTTGAACCGCCCGGCAGGAGTATCCATGCCTCGACAGCTGGTTTGGCTGCGCAGTGACCTGCGCATTCACGACAACACCGCCCTGGCGGCCGCGGCGGCCAAAGGGCCGGTGGTAGCGGTATTTCTGCGCTCGGTCGCCCAGTGGCAGTCCCACGGCCACGGAGCCAACAAGATCGATTTCTGGATGCGCGGCGTGTCGGCCGTCAAGGAGGCCCTCGAAGGGCTCAATATCCCCTTGTTGCATCGCGACATTGACACCTTTGACGCGGCCCCCGACGCCTTGCTGGCGATTGCCCGCGAGCAGCATATCGACCAGCTTCACTTCAATGTCGAATACCCGCTGAACGAGCAGCGCCGCGATCAGGCCGTGCGCGAAACCTTCCAGCAGGCGGGCATCAACGTCCACGGCCACCACGACGCCGTGGCCTTTGCTCCGGGCTCACTGCTGACCGGCAAGGGCGACTATTACGGTGTGTTCACGCCGTTTGCCAAGGCCTGGCACAAACACATCACGCCGGAGCAGCTGGCGCTACGCGACACGCCGGCGGTCCAGTCGCCGCTGGGCATCGACAGCGACCCGCTACCCGCGCTGCCTACTTTTGATGACACACCGGTCGATGAACGCCGGTGGCCCGCCGGTGAACACGCCGCCGGCGACCATCTGGAACGTTTTTTACGCTTCCGGGGACGCCACTATCACGACCAGCGAGACTTTCCCAAGGTTCGCGGCACCAGCGAGCTCTCACCTTACCTGGCCCTGGGCATGCTCTCGCCGCGCCAGTGCTTTCAGGCGGTCATGAGCGAAAACGGCGGGCGCCTGGCCGATGGCGACAAAGGACTTTGCGCCTGGGTGAGCGAGCTTATCTGGCGGGAATTCTATCAGCACGTGGCGGTGGGGTTTCCGCAGGTATGCCGCTATCAGCCGTTTCAGTCCCATACCCGTGGGCTTGCCTGGCGAGATGACGATGAGGGCTTTCAGGCCTGGTGCGAAGGACGTACCGGCTACCCACTGGTGGACGCCGCCATGCGCCAACTGGTCACCACCGGCTGGATGCACAATCGCCTGCGCATGGTGACGGCGATGTTCCTGAGCAAGCACCTGCTGATCGACTGGCGCCGCGGCGAAGCGTTTTTCCTGCGCCACCTGGTGGACGGGGAGTTCTGCGCCAACAACGGCGGCTGGCAATGGGCTGCGTCCACGGGCACCGATGCGGCGCCGTATTTCCGCATCTTCAACCCCACCACGCAATCCACGCGCTTCGACCCGGACGGTGAGTTCATCGCCCACTGGCTGCCCGAATTGGCAAGCCTGCCGGCCAAGGCGCGCCATGCACCGCCCCGGGACATGCTGACCACGCGCGACTATCCTGCACCGATCGTTGACCATAAGGCCGCACGCCAGCGGGCGCTCGATGCCTTCAAGGCGCTGTCCACCTGAGGCAGCGCCAACGCCCTTGCACGCCTAACTGCTTCGGGAGTCGTCATGTCACAGGACAAGGCACTGGAAGATTTTTGCGCCTTCTTCAACAAACTAGACAATACCTGTACAGAAAAACTATACGAGGTATATACTGAAGATATTGAATTCAACGATCCACTACACCACATTGAGGGGCGCGAGGCACTTCAGCGCTATTTCGCGGCCATGTATGCAAACGTCGCGCACTGTCAGTTCGTCTACCACCGTCGCCAGTGCCAGGGTCGTCAGGCATTCGTTACCTGGACCATGACGTTCGCGCATCCCCGCCTTGCAGGCGGTCGCTCTATCGAGGTCGATGGCTGCAGCGCCCTGACATTTGCCAATGACGGCCGTGTATCACGGCACCGCGACTACTTCGATGCCGGGGCCATGCTTTACGAGCACCTACCCCTCATGGGTCGCGTCATCCGCTGGTTGAAACAGCGCCTGGATTAACGATTACCTTGGCTTGCACGCCTGAGATCGTGCCTGCGGGGTGCAATTGGAGAGGGACGATGAGCACATGGACAACGCCCCAGCGCATCTGGCTGACGGGGGCAACCTCGGGCATCGGTGAAGCCGTGGCCAAAAAACTCATTGCCGAGGGCCATCAGGTGGTGGTCAGCGCGCGCAACCAGGCAGCACTGGACGCACTCTGCGAGGGCTATCCCGATGCCCATCCGCTGGCCCTTGACGTAAGCGACCGCCAGGCCGTGCTGGCGGCCGGCCAGCAGGTCGGCGAGCAACTGGGCGCTTTGGATCTTGCCCTGTTCAACGCCGGTACCTGCGAATACCTCAATGCACAACAATTCGACATGGATCTGGTCGAGCGGGTGTTCACGCCCAATCTGTTCGGCACCCTGTATGGAGTAGAAGCCGCGCTCCCTCTGCTGCGCGCAGCACGCCGGGAAGGCAAACCCGCCCGCCTCGCTGCGACGTCGAGCGCCTCCGCCTACCTGCCGCTGCCCAGGGCCGAGGCCTATGGCGCCTCCAAGGCTGCCGTCAGCTATTTTCTCGAATCGCTGCGTCTCGACCTCGACCAGGAAGGCATCGACGTCAGCCTGATTCACCCTGGTTTTGTCAAGACGCCGTTGACCGAGCGTAATGACTTCCCCATGCCCATGCAGGTCAGCGCCGAGGCCGCCGCCGAGGCCATTATCAATGGTCTGGTCAAGGGCCATCTGGACATCCACTTCCCGCGCCGCTTTACCTACCTGGTCAAGTTGCTCGGTATCCTGCCGCCCGGCCTGCGTCGCCGAATCGGCCTGCGCATGACTCGACCGCAAGAGGCTTCCTGATGAGCAACACGGCGTCTCAACGCATCGCCATTATCGGCAGCGGCATCAGCGGCATGGCGGCCGGATGGTATCTATCCGCCCAGCACGAGGTCACGCTGTTCGAAGCCGACGCGCGACTGGGCGGGCATACCGCGACCATGGACGTCGAGGTCGGCGGCCACTCTTACGCCATCGACACCGGCTTCATCGTGTTCAACGACTGGACCTACCCGCATTTTCAGCGCCTGCTGGATGCCCTGGGGGTGCCAAGCCAAGCCACCGAAATGAGCTTTTCGGTGCATGAAACCAGCGTGGACTTCGAATACAACGGGCATACCCTGACCTCGCTGTTCGCCCAGCGGCGCAACCTGCTCAACCCGTCGTTCTACCGCCTGCTGGCCGATATCATGCGTTTCAACAAGCAGGCGACGCGCGACCTGGAAAACGACCGCCTGCCGTCGGACATGACCCTCGGGGACTACCTCGACCAGAACGGCTACGGGCGGGCCTTCCAGCGGCGCTACCTGCTGCCCATGGGGGCGGCCATCTGGTCGGCCAGCATCAGCGACCTGCGCGCCTTTCCGCTGACCTTTTTCGTGCGTTTTTTCCGCAATCACGGCCTGCTGTCGGTCAACCATCGCCCCCAGTGGCACACCCTGGTGGGCGGTTCGCGCGGCTATATCCCGGCGTTGACCGCACCTTACGCCGCGCGTATTCATCTCAACACGCCGGTGACCCGCATCGAGCGCCACGCCACCGGCGTGACGCTCACCACTAAAGCGGGCACCCAACGCTTCGATCAGGTGGTGCTGGCCTGCCATGCCGACCAGGCGCTGGCCATGCTCGGCGACCCAACGCCGGACGAACGCGAGATTCTTGGCGCGATGCCCTACCAGGATAACGAGGTGGTACTACACACCGACACCTCGCTGCTGCCGCGTCGCCGGCGCGCCTGGGCCAGCTGGAACTATCGCCTTGACGGTCGCGGCACCGACGAGCGGGTATCAGTCACCTACGACATGAATATTCTCCAGCGGCTGGAAAGCGACACCACCTTCTGTGTCACGCTGAACGACTCGGAAAGCATCGACCCGACCAAGATCCTGGGCCGCTACGTCTACGCCCACCCGCAGTTCACCCTGGCCGGGCAGGCCGCACAGCAGCGCCACGACGAGATTTCATCGCCTGCCCGGCGCACGCATTTCTGCGGCGCCTACTGGCGCAACGGCTTTCACGAAGACGGGGTGTGGAGCGCCCTGCGCGTGGCTCGTGCGCTGGGCTGCGATGAAGCGGCCATGCCGCTGGGCCCTGCGACCGCGCTGCCCACCAGCGAGCTGTTTGATGCCTATCAGGGGAGCGACGCGGGATGACCACAACGCCACATTCGCGTATTTATCGCGGCACCCTGCGCCACCGACGCTTTACGCCACGCCACCATGCCTTTAGCTATACGCTATGGATGGCCTGGCTGGACCTGGATGAGCTGCCGGCGCTGTTTGACGGCGTGGCCGGTTTCAGCGCCCGGGGGCCTGCCCTGGCGCGCTTTCGTCGCGAGGACTATCTCGGCCCCAGCGACCGCCCGCTGGTCACCGCCGTGCGCGACGAACTGACCCGCCAGCTGGGCAGCGCCCCTGAGGGCCGCATCTGCGTGCTTACCCAGCTACGTACGCTCGGCGCCATGTTCAACCCGCTGACGATGTATTACGCCTACGACCGCGATGGTCAGTTGGCCGCGGTGCTCGGCGAGGTCACCAATATGCCCTGGCGCGAGCGCACCTGTTACGCCTGCCGTGTCGACCCGCAACGCCATCGCCACCACGCGACCTTTGAGAAAGCCATGCACGTCTCGCCGTTCAATCCCATGGACATGACCTACCGCTGGCGCTTCAACACCCCCGACGACCAGCTCCTGCTGCACATGGAAAACTGGCAGGCTGACCAGCGCCATTTCGACGCCACCCTGACCCTCGAGGCGTCCCCGGCAACGCCCAGGATACTGCTGGCCACGCTGGCCCGCCAGCCATGGATCAGCCTGAAAACGATGGCCGGTATTCATTTCGAGGCGTTACGGCTGTGGCTGAAACGCATTCCTGTCTATAACCACCCCAAGCGCAAGGAGACCTCGAAATGACGACCCTGCGTTCCACACCGCCCGATATCCAGCCCGCGGCCCAGGGCCGGCTGACACGCTGGCTGAAAAAGCGCCTGATCGCCCAGCTGGATGCGTTTACCGGTGGCCACATTACCTTGATCGAAGGCAACCAGTGCCACCATCTGGGCCAGGGCGGCGATCTCCACGTCACCGTGGTTATTCGCCATGCCCGCGCCTGGAAGCGGCTGGCTTTCGGCGGCACCGTGGGCGCCGCCGAGTCGTACATGGACAACGACTGGGACGCCGACGACCTGGTCGCCCTGGTGCGCCTCTTTGCGGTCAACCTGGATCAAGTCAACGGCAACCTGGAAAACGGCAGCGCCCGCATGACCCGCTGGCTGATGGCCTGGGCCTACCGTTTTCAGCGCAACAGCCTGACCGGCTCAAAGCGCAACATTGCTGCGCACTACGATATCGGCAACGACCTGTTTGCGACCTTTCTCGACCAGCACCACTGGATGTACTCCAGCGCCGTGTTCCCCTACCCGGACGCCAGCCTGGAAGAAGCCTCGACCTACAAGCTGGATGTCATGCTCGACAAGCTCGACGTACAGCCCGAGCATCACCTGCTGGAAATCGGTACCGGCTGGGGAGGCCTGGCGATCCACGCGGCCAAGACCCGCGGCTGCCGGGTGACCACCACCACGATTTCCGAGGAGCAGCACGCCTATACGGCTCAGCGCATTCAGGAAGAGGGACTGGAAGCACAGATCACGCTGCTAAAACAGGACTACCGCGAGCTGACCGGACGCTTTGACCGCTTGATCTCCGTCGAAATGATCGAAGCCGTCGGCCATCAATACCTCGATACCTATCTGCACAAGGTCGACAGCCTGCTGACCGATGACGGTCAGGCCATGCTCCAGGCGATCACCATCCGCGACCAGCGCTTTGAAGACGCCAAACGCGACATGGACTTCATCAAGCGGTATATCTTTCCGGGCGGTTTTCTGCCGTCGCATCACGCCATCGCCAGCAGCCTGATGCGCAAGACCTCGCTGAACATGGTATCGCTGGATGAAATCGGTCAGCACTACGCGCGCACCCTGCGCGAATGGCGCCACCGCTTCGAAGCCCGCCTGGAGCATGTCCATGCGCTGGGCTACGACGAGCGCTTTATCCGCATGTGGCGCTACTATTTGTGCTATTGCGAAGGCGGCTTCCTCGAGCGCTCCATCGGCACCTGCCATATGGTGCTGGCCAAGCCCGCCGCCAAGCCATCGCCCCTGACCGGAGCCCTGTAATGCTTGCCCGGCGGCGTCTCATGGCTATTGCCGTCAATGCCCTGGGCTTTGAAGTGATCTGGACGCTATGCGTGGTGGGCGGTTCCTGGGTGGCGGCTATCGCCGGCAGTGCCTGGCTCGTGCTGCACTTGAAATACGTGGGCAAACCCGGCGAATGGCGGCTGGTGGCGGTCTTTGCCCTGCTGGGGCTGGTCATCGACGGCGGCCTGCAGCTGGCCGACGGACTGATGTTTGAGGGCAGCACGCTCATCGCCGGCCTGTTGCCGCTGTGGCTGTGGATGCTGTGGCCACTCTTTGCCACCCTGGTGCACCATTCACTTGCCTGGCTATGGCGATGGCCCTGGATGGCCGCCGCCCTGGGCGCGGTGGGGGGGCCACTGTCGTATTTTGCGGGCGCAGCGCTCACCGATGTCACCCTGGCGTCGTGGTTGTTGCCCGCGCAGGCGCTGATCTGGGCTGTGCTGTGCCTGGGCGTTTGCCGCTACTTCCGGCGCTGGGAGCAGCGCTATGCCAGGGAGGCCGTGCCTGACTAGGGGCCGGCTTTTGCCATGGCGTCGTTGCGCGACGGCGACGGGGGCGTTGGTAGCCAGCGCTGTTCGAGGGCTTGCGCAGAAATCGGGCGGGCAAAGTAGAACCCCTGAACGATGTGGCAGCCCGCCTCGACCAGAAAGTCGCACTGCTCCTTGGTTTCGACGCCTTCGGCCACCACGCCCAGCGAAAGACCTTCTGCCATGGAGAGCACCGCCTTGACGATGGCGGCATCCGCCTGGTCTCCCGGCAGCTCCCGAATGAACGCCCGGTCAAGCTTGATCTTGTCCACCGGCAGGCGCTTCAAGTAGCCAAGCGACGAGTAGCCGGTACCAAAATCGTCGATGGCAATCGCGTAACCCTGATCGCGCAGGGCCTTCAGGCGTGGCCCCATGTCCCCCGCACGCTCGTCCAACAGCACCGACTCGGTCAGTTCGAGGCCGATATGCGCCGGGGTAAGCCGGTAGCGTTTCAGGCAGGTGGCCAACAGGGTTTCCAGGTCACCGTGAAAGAGCTGCAGCGCCGAAATATTGACCCACATGGTCACCGTCGGCATCTCAGTATTGGCCCAGTGCGCCTGCTGGGCACAAGCCTTTTCAATCACCCAACTGCCCAGCTCCGCCATCAGGCCATGGCGCTCCGCCAGAGGAATGAACTCGCCGGGGGAAATCATGCCGTCACGGGGATGCTTCCAGCGTAGCAAGGCCTCCATGCCCAGCAGCTCACCGGTGCCGGGGTGGTGCTGGGTCTGGAAGTACAGTTCGAGTTGATCCCCCGAGACCAGCGCGGCGCGCAGATCGCTGACCAGCGCCAGCTGCGGGTTGTCCTGTTTATCCAGCGCGGGGCGAAAGCGCAGGCTGTGGTTGCGCCCCAGCCGCTTGGCGTTGTATAGCGCCGATTCCAGGCGCTGAAACAGCACGCCGGAGTCGCGGCCGTCCTCTGGCGCACGGCAGCTGCCAATCGTCAAGCCCAGCCGCAATGACTGCTCGTTGATCTCGAACGGGCTGCTCATGTGATCGCGCAGGTTGGTGATCCATTTGTCGTGGTCATCAAAGGTAGTGGTACGAATGACCATGAATTCGTCGCCGCCCAGGCGGCCCACGACGCTTCCCGCCATATAGCTGGTCAACCGCTGAGCGAAGCGCGCCAGCAGGCGGTCGCCCTGCTCGACGCCCATGCTGTCATTGACCGACTTGAGCCCGTCGATATCGACCAGCGCGATATCCAGGCTTTCCCCAGCGCGTAGCTGGCGCAGGCGCGACTCCATCAGATCGTGCAGTCGACGCCGGTTCGGCAAGCCGGTCAAGGGGTCTTCATAACCAATGCGGCGAAGGTCACGCTCGCGGGCTTTCTGGGCCGAGATATCGGTAAACAGGCTGATGTAGTGAGTGATTTTGCCGCGCTTGTCGGTGACGGCACGCACCTTGAGCCACTCGGGGTATTCGTCACCGTGCTTGCGGCGATTCCATAGTTCGCCTTCCCAGCGCCCGGTACTTTTCAGGGTGCTCCAGAAATGCTGATAAAAGGTTTTATCGTGACGAGGGGCAGCGAGGGTATCGAGCTTGCGGCCGACCATTTCATGGCTTTCGTAGCCGGTGATCTCGGTAAACGCCGGGTTTACGGCAATGACGCGGTTTTCCACATCGCTCATGACCATGGCATCGTTGGCAATGCCCATGGCATCCTGGGACAGGCGCCCCCACAGCCGTTGACGGCGCACTTGTCGCCACGCATCCCAGAGCCCTAACGTCACCACCGTGACCGCCACCATGCGCAGCGCTGCATCGGAAATCCAGATACAGGCCGGCAGGGCGATCAACGCCGCCCAGATCAATGGACGATTAAGCGAAACGGGAGGCCACATGCTGATTTTACGATATCCTATTAAAACGGGCTTGAAACTGCTCTCATCAAGGCATTGGATCCACCTCATCATGCGGCCTAATCAGCCGCCTGAACAGTCAATCTTACGTCAATAAAGCGTTTATTGTGCAAAACCGATCATTCGACTCTACACTATGCGCCTCCTTACACTCTCGGCGGCTGATCAAAAACCTAAAGCGCAACGGGATAATAAGGCAGTTGCGTGCAATCAGCGGCCTCGGGAAGTAGACTAGGCAAGGCTTTGCGGGCCGTGCCTCGCGGCTGGACTGTACTCGCATGCGCCGGCGCTATGCCTCGGCTCCAGGTGCCGCACGCGGCCAACCATCATCTAGATACTCGGAACGATTCAGTGACCAAGCAACATTCCTTTGATCGCGAAGAACTGCTGGCCTGCTCGCGCGGCGAACTATTCGGCCCGGGCAATGCCCAACTGCCAGCACCCAACATGCTGATGCTTGACCGCATCACGCACATTCACGAAGAAGGCGGCGAACATAACAAAGGCGAACTGATTGCCGAATTGGATATCACGCCCGACCTATGGTTTTTCGATTGCCACTTTCCTGGCGACCCCGTCATGCCGGGCTGCCTGGGCCTTGACGCCATGTGGCAGCTGGTGGGCTTCTACCTGGGCTGGCTCGGCCACCCTGGACGAGGCCGTGCCTTGGGCTGCGGCGAAGTGAAATTCAGCGGTCAGATACTGCCTGATGCGCAGAAAGTCACATACCGTATTAACATGAAACGTATTATAACGCGTCGGCTGATTCTAGGCATGGCTGACGGTACCGTCTCGGTAGACGGCCGCGACATCTATCAGGCTAATGATCTGCGCGTTGGCCTATTTACCTCCACCGCGAATTTTTAACAGGAGGCTCCCATGCGACGAGTGGTAGTCACCGGCCTTGGCATCGTGTCTTGCCTGGGCAACGACCAACAGCAAGTTCTCGAGGCGCTGAAAAGCGGCCGCAGCGGCATTCGCTTCAAGGAAGAGTATGCTGAGCGGGGCTTTCGCAGTCAGGTTGCGGGCAGCGTGGATATTGACCTCGAATCGCTCATCGACCGTAAGCTGCTGCGCTTCATGGGCGATGCGGCGGCCTACGCCTACATTTCCATGGCGCAGGCCATCGAAGACTCGGGTCTGCCCGCCGACCAGGTCTCCAACGAGCGTACTGGCCTGATCGCCGGTTCCGGTGGTGCTTCCAGCGCCAACCAGGTGGAAGCGGCGGATGTCATGCGTGAAAAAGGCCTGCGCCGTGTCGGCCCCTACCGAGTGACCCGCACCATGGGCAGCACCGTGTCGGCCTGTCTGGCTACGCCGTTCCAGATCAAGGGCGTCAACTACTCGATCTCGTCGGCCTGCGCAACCTCGGCGCACTGCATCGGCAGCGCCATGGAGCAGATCCAGCTCGGCAAACAGGACGTGGTTTTTGCCGGCGGTGGCGAAGAAGAACACTGGACGCTTTCCTGCCTGTTCGACGCCATGGGGGCGCTGTCCACGCACTACAACGACACGCCGGAGAAAGCCTCGCGGCCCTATGACCAGACCCGCGACGGCTTTGTCATCGCCGGCGGCGGCGGCATGCTGGTGCTTGAGGAGCTGGAGCACGCCAAGGCGCGGGGCGCCAAGATCTACGGCGAGCTGGTCGGCTACGGCGCCACCTCCGATGGCCACGACATGGTTGCCCCGTCGGGCGAAGGGGCAACCCGCTGTATGCGCCAGGCGATGGCCACCGTCGACGGCGACATCGACTATATCAACACCCATGGCACCTCGACGCCGGTGGGTGACGTCGCCGAACTGAAAGCAGTCCGCGAAGTATTCGGCAATTCGACGCCGGCAATGAGCTCGACCAAGTCGCTCACCGGCCACTCCTTGGGTGCTACAGGCGTTCAGGAAGCGGTCTACTCGCTGCTCATGATGCAACATCGCTTTGTGGCTGCATCGGCCAACGTAGAAACGCTTGACGAGCAGGCCGACGGCTTCGATATCGTCACCGAGCGCCGCGATGGCGTGACGATTGACCGGGTGCTGTCCAACAGCTTTGGCTTCGGCGGCACCAACGCCTGCCTGGTGTTCCAGCGCTACGCCGACTGACCCGGGTCGCTAGCTGCAAAACGCCCCCTGTGACGACTCACAGGGGGCGTTTTTTATACGGGCGCTGCAACTACACGGCTATTGCGGCCTGGGCACGTCCGAGATGTCCACCAGCTGGCCCTCGATCCACGCTTCCACGTCGGCCAGTACCTCATCCGAGGTTCGCCCGGCGGTCGGGATCGGCTCGCCGATGCGCACGCGCAGCACGCCTGGACGCTTGACCCAGTGACGCCCTGGCCACCGTTCGCCGGCATTGTGGGCCACTGGCAGCACCGGCACCCCGGCGCGGCAGGCCACCACGCTGCCGCTCTTGTTGTAGCGCTTGCGCTCGCCTGGCTCGACACGCGTGCCTTCGGGAAAAATCAGCACCGATAGCCCCGTTCCCAACCGCGCGACGCCCTGAGTGAGAACCTGCTTCATGGCCCGCGCCGGCTTCGACCGGTCGAGGCTGATGGGCCGCAGCAGGCGCAGCCCCCAGCCAAACACGGGGATCAGCAGCAGCTCCTGCTTGAGCACGGTGCACACGGGCGGCTTCATCACCTGCAGAAATACCGTTTCCCATTCGCTCTGATGATTCGCCTGTATCACGCAGGGCCCCTCGGGCAGATGATGCGCACCTTGAATGTCGTAGCGCACGCCGCAGGCAATCCGAAACCAGACCATCAGAAAATGATTGTATAAATTCAGCAGGCGATAGCGCCCTGCCAGAGGTAAAAACGGCGCAATGGGTAAGAACAATACGCCTATCACCAAGAGGGCGGTAAAATACCCCGCATAAAAAACCGCGCTACGCACCACTTGTATCAAGGCGACGCTCCTGTGTCATCGACACCCTGGGCGTCCCGCGTCAGACACCATGCATCCAGCATGCGGCCGACTTCCAGACGCCATGGCTTTTGGTGCACGCCAAACACGTCGAGCATCCGGCGGCAGTTCAGCACCCGGCGGAGCTTGGCATCGTGGTGATGCGTCAACGCCTGGACATCGCCAAGCGTCACCTGCTCGCCGCGGCCTTCCAGGTGGGTCGACAGCTGGGTTCTGACCATGGAGGTGAAGGTAAAGGCGCTGACCGGTTCGGTGCCGGCCAGATGATAGGCGCCCCAGGCATCGGCGCCGCAGGACTGCTGCTGGAGCATGCCGATCAAGGCAAGGGCGACGGCATCCGCCGAGGTGGGGCAGAAGATGACGTCCTCGGCCGCGCGTACGTTGTCGCCCATCACCAGACTGTCGAGCAGCTCGTTCAGCCAGGCATGGCTGCCCTCCAGCGCAAACAGCGGCCCCAGACGCACGATCAGATGGCGGTCGAAGTCGGCACGAATCCGGTTGCCGGTCTGCACCAGCCGGCGTAGGCTCTCGTCCCGGGGCGCCGGCACGACGTGCTCATCGATAGGCACGTCGAAGCCGTCTTCGTAAAGCTGGTCCGAGACGCACCAGACGAGCGCCACGTCCTGGGAATGGCAGGCCGCAAGACATGCCTCTACCGCATCGGCGTGGGCGGTCACGTCGGCAGGCGCCATGTTCAACGGGTGCGCCAACGGCGGGATAAGCACCGCATCAGGCGCCACCTCGCGCAGACGCCTGGCGCTGACCTGGGTTCCCTGCTCAATGACCAGCTCCGTATCAGAACGACGGCTCGCCTCGCGCGCCAGCGCCAGGCTCAAGCAGTGCCCTGCATCGAGTATCAAAAGCTTCAAGACGGCCTGTCTCCCTTACCTTTTCGCGCCTCGATGAGCGTCACTTAAAACGGGATCTCATCGTCGAAATCGTCAAAGTTACCCGGATCAGGCGCCCCATAGCTGCTGTTCTGCTGGTTCGGCTGGGGGGCTTGATGCCCCTGCTGGGGGGCCGGCTGCGCGGGACGCGCCTGTCCACCGCCCTGCTGGGGATAGCCGCCACCCTGCTGAGGGGGCGCAGGCGGCTGGTTCTGGCCGTAGCCGTTTTGTGCCGGCGCTGCCTGACCGTACTGACCTTGCTGCGGGGCATCACCGCCACGACCATCGAGCATCTGCATGTCGTTGGCGACAATTTCCGTCGAGTAACGATCCTGGCCGTTCTGATCCTGCCATTTGCGCGTCTGCAGGCGCCCTTCGATGTATACCTTGGAGCCTTTCTTCAGATACTGCTGGGCAATCTCGGCGGTCTTGTTGAACATCACCACCCGGTGCCACTCGGTGCGCTCCTGGCGCTGCCCGCTTTGACGATCCATCCAGGTATCGGTGGTTGCCAGGTTGAGATTGGCGACGGCGGTGCCGGAGGGCGTGAACCGCACCTCAGGATCCTGCCCGAGGTTGCCGATTAAGATGACCTTGTTGATGCCACGAGCCATAAGGCGCTCCTTTCAATTGATATCGTTAAACGTCGACAGCGTCGCGACGACGCATCATTGCCCGTTTACGTCCTGGGGGGCGTTACCAGCCTGGCAAGCGCCGCTTCATCAAGCTGCTGTCGATTGACCTTTAAATACGCGAGCCGCTCTTCGGGCACGACCATCACATCCTCGACGCCCGCCACGTCCGCCAGGTGCTCAAGCAGCACCTCCATAGTATCAGCGCCGGTGTCATCCAGCGCCACCACCTCGCTGGCCAGCGGCGGCGGCGACGGCATGTTCAGCATCGCGCCCCACCATACCAGCGCGAGCAGCGCACAGCCGAGAAATACCGCGTTAAGCCCCCCAACACTTGCCAGCATGCCGCCCAGGGTACCGCCCAGAAACGCCCCCAGGAATTGACTGGTGGAATAGATACCCATGGCCGTGCCCTTGGCCCCGGCCGGCGCGAGCTTGCTGAGCATCGACGGTAGCGTGGCTTCAAGCAGATTGAAGCCGGTAAAGAACATGAACAGCCACGCAAACAGCCAGTAGCCATCGGAGACCGGCAGCCCGAGACCCGCCAGACTGACCGTGATGGCCCCAATCGACAGCACGCAAACCCGGGTGATGCGCTGGCGCTTCTCGGCCACGATCATCAGCGGCAGCATCGCCACAAACGACAGCCCCATGATGGCCAGGTAGGCCAGGCCGTGGTGCGCGGCGCTGATGCCGGCGTCAACCAGGCGAAACGGCACGGCCACGAAAATTGCCATCAGCACGAAGTGCAGGGCAAAGATCGACAGATCCAGGCGCCACAGGTCCGGGCGCGTCAGGACATTGCGCAACTGCTGGCGATCCATCCCCACATCGCGATGCTGAACGCGGCGCGGCGCGGGCGGCACCCATCGCCAGAGCACCACCAGGCTCACCAGCGTCAGCACGGCGGTCAGCCAGAACACGCCGGGAAGCCCCGCCCAGGCGGCCAGCCAGGGGCCGATCACCATGGCCAGGCCGAACGCCACGCCGATCGACAGGCCGATTGTCGCCATGGCCGCAGTGCGCACCTGCTCACGGGTCTGATCCGCCAGCAGCGCCATGATCGCCGCCGCCACCGCGCCGCTGCCCTGCAGTGCGCGGCCGGCGATCATGGCGCCGATGGTATCGGCCAGGGCCGCCACGATGCTGCCCAGCGCAAACAGCACCAGGCCGATGGCAATCACCCGCTTGCGGCCGATGCGATCCGACCATAGGCCGAACGGAATCTGCAACAGCGCCTGGGTCAGGCCGTAGACACCGAGCGCCACCCCGATCAGCAGCGGCGTCGACCCGGCCAGCGTGTCGGCATACAGCGCCAGCACGGGCAGCACCATGAAAAGCCCTAGCATGCGAGACGCATAGAGACCCGCCAAGCCACTGATAGCGCGGCGCTCGGAGGTCAGCAACAGTGCGGAAACCTTGCGCATAAAGCCCTTGGGATCGTCGTCAGGATAACCACCGCCGGTGATCAATGGCCGCCGGAGGTGAGATAGCCGTCCATTCTAGCGCGTTGGATGAATCGGCGAAACGTTGGCCCTCTTGGCGGATAACCGAAACCGTTTTGCCGGGAGGGGGCCGACAGCCGTATAATTACGCTTTTGCCGCGCGATTCGAGGTGTTGATGGACAGCATTCTGGTCAGGGGTGCCCGCACCCACAACCTCAAGCAGATCGATGTGGAGCTGCCCCGCGATAAGCTCATCGTGATCACCGGCCTATCGGGATCGGGCAAGTCGTCGCTGGCGTTTGATACCCTGTACGCCGAGGGCCAGCGCCGCTATGTGGAATCGCTCTCCACCTATGCACGCCAGTTTCTGTCGATGATGGAAAAGCCCGATGTGGATCACATCGAGGGGCTGTCGCCGGCGATTTCCATCGAGCAGAAGTCCACCTCGCATAACCCACGCTCGACCGTGGGCACGATTACCGAAATCTACGACTACCTGCGCCTGCTGTTTGCCCGCGCCGGTACCCCACGCTGCCCCGAACACGGCGAGGATCTGGAAGCGCAAACCATCTCGCAGATGGTCGACCAGGTGATGAACCTTGCCGAGGGCACCAAGCTGATGCTGCTGGCCCCGGTGATCAAGGGCCGCAAGGGCGAACACCTCCAACTGCTGGCCGAGCTGCGTGCCCAGGGCTTCGTCCGCGCCCTGATCGACGGCCAGGTGCTCGAGCTTGATGACATTGCCCCGCTGGACAAGCGCAAGAAGCACGATATCAGCGTGGTGGTCGATCGCTTCAAGGTGCGCGATGACCTGGCCCAGCGGCTGGCCGAGTCGTTCGAAACGGCGCTCAACCTGGCCGACGGCACCGCGATGATCCATTTCATGGACGGCGAACAGGAAGACCTCGCGTTTTCCTCGCGCTTTGCCTGTCCGGTATGCGGCTACTCGCTGGCGGAACTCGAGCCACGCATGTTCTCGTTCAACAACCCGGCGGGGGCCTGCCCCACCTGCGACGGGCTAGGTGTCCAGCAGTACTTCGACCCGGCCAAGCTGATCAGCCACCCGGAGCTGTCGCTTGCCGAAGGCGTGATCAAGGGCTGGGATCGGCGCAACATCTATTACTTTACCCAGCTTCAGGCGCTCGCCAAACACTACCGCTTCGAGCTGGAAACGCCCTGGAACGAGCTTGCCCGTCACGAACAGGACATCATTCTCCACGGCAGCGGCGACGAGGCGATTCCGTTCGTCTACGTCGGCGACCGCGGCCGCAAGGTGACCCGCGAACATGCTTTTGAAGGCGTGCTGCCCAATATGCAGCGCCGCTACCGGGAAACCGAGTCCAACATGGTGCGCGACGACCTGGCCAAATACATCGCCGTGCAGCCCTGCGCAAAATGCCAGGGCTCGCGGCTGCGCAAGGAGTCGCGCCACGTCTACGTCGACGACCGCAACATTGCCGATATGGTGCATTTGCCGATTGGCGAGGCCTGGGACTATTTTGCCGACCTCAGCCTGCCCGGACGCAAAGGCGAGATTGCCGGCAAGATCGTCAACGAAATCCACGCGCGCCTGGAGTTTCTGGTCAACGTCGGACTGGACTACCTCAACCTGGAGCGCAGCGCCGACACCCTGTCGGGCGGCGAAGCTCAGCGCATTCGCCTGGCCAGCCAGATCGGCGCCGGCCTGGTCGGCGTGATGTATATTCTGGACGAGCCGTCGATCGGCCTGCACCAGCGTGACAACGACCGACTGCTGAAAACCCTGGAGCGGCTCCGCGACCTGGGCAATACCGTGATCGTCGTCGAGCACGACGAAGACGCCATTCGTGCCGCCGACCACGTTCTCGACATTGGCCCCGGGGCCGGCGTCCACGGCGGTGAAATTGTCGCCCAGGGCACCCCCCAGGACGTGATGGACAACCCCGACTCGCTGACCGGCCAGTATCTCTCCGGCACCCGGCAAATCGCCGTGCCGCCCTACCGCATTCCCGGCAACCCGGAAAAGCAGCTGATCGTCCGCGGGGCCACGGGCAACAACCTGCAGGACGTGTCGCTCTCGCTGCCGCTGGGGCTTTTCATCGCCATCACCGGGGTCTCGGGCTCGGGCAAATCGACCCTGATCAACGGCACCCTGATGCCGATTGCCGCCCGGGAACTGAACCGGGCCACCACCCTGACACCGGCGCCGTACCAAAGCATCGAGGGGCTGGATCAGTTGGACAAGGTGATCGACATCGACCAGAGCCCCATCGGCCGGACACCGCGCTCCAACCCGGCCACCTACACGGGGATCTTTACGCCCATCCGCGAGCTGTTTGCCGGCACTCAGGAAGCCCGCTCGCGGGGTTACAAGCCCGGCCGGTTCAGCTTCAACGTCAAGGGCGGCCGCTGCGAGGCCTGCCAGGGCGAAGGCATGATCAAGGTCGAGATGCACTTTCTGCCGGATATCTACGTGCCCTGCGACGTCTGCAAGGGCAAGCGCTACAACCGCGAGACCCTGGATATTCATTACAAGGGCAAGACGATCCACGAAGTGCTGGCCATGACGGTAGAGGACGCGCTGGAATTTTTCAGCCCGGTACCGGCGATTGCCCGGCGCCTGCAGACGCTGCTCGACGTGGGGCTATCCTATATTCGCCTGGGGCAAAGCGCCACGACGCTGTCCGGCGGCGAAGCCCAGCGGGTCAAGCTGGCCCGGGAGCTGGCCAAGCGCGACACCGGCAAGACGTTGTATATCCTGGATGAGCCGACCACCGGCCTGCACTTCGAGGACATCCGCCAGCTGCTGACGGTGCTCCATCGCCTGCGTGATCACGGCAACACCATCGTGGTGATCGAGCACAACTTGGATGTCATCAAGACCGCCGACTGGATCGTCGACCTAGGCCCTGAAGGCGGCTCCGGGGGCGGCCGTATCATCGCCGAAGGCACGCCGGAGCAGATCGCCAAACAGGACGTCTCGCACACCGGGCGCTTCCTGGCGCCGCTGCTCGCCCGTCATCAGCGCGCCTCCGCCTGACACCACAGCGTCCATGGCGCTCGCCATGGACGGCCTCACCCCGGCAGGCATCCCTGGCCGCCATACTCATCGCGCTGCTACCTATTTTGCATTCACGTCGTATATAGTAGCTTTTGATTGAACAATCGATTTTTAGTGTCACTACGTAGAGGTCGTCAGCCGTGGGCCAAGAAAAAAGCTGCATTATTCGCCACTTCAGCCATTATTGCTCACTCAACGAAGATGAAAAGCAGTTGCTGCGCAACCTCGAGGAATCGCCTTCCGAGATTAAAGCGGGCACCCTGCTGTGGGAAATGGGCGACAGCGCCGACGAATTCTGCACCCTGCGAAGCGGCTGGGCCTATTCCTATCGCCACCTCGAAAACGGCGACCGCCAGATTCTGGAAGTCTTTTTACCGGGGGATATCATTGGCCTGCGCGAGTTTGCCTTTGCCCAACGGCTGGAAAACGTGCGCATGATCAACGATGGCGTCATCTGTCACTTTCCCCATCGTCGCATGCTCGAGCTTTTCCGCCAGTCGCTGACGCTGACGTCCGTCATGTTCGCCATCGGCAGCCGCCAGCAGGCCCTGCTCACCGAGCGACTGGTGAACATCGCCCGGCGCAGCGCGCGCCAGAAGATGGCGCATTTCCTCCATGAAATGTACCTGCGCCTGCGCCAGACCAACGACGATATCAGTGGCCACTTCCGGCTCCCGCTTTCCCAGGAGCAGCTGGCCGATATTCTGGGATTGAGCCCGGTTCACGTCAGCCGGACGTTCACCGCCCTCAGCGAGGACGGACTGGTGTTCAGAGATCGACATAACGTCACGATTCCCGACCTGAATGCGCTATCGACGGAGGGCGAGTTCGACGATGCCTACCTGACCGATAACGTGCGCCCGTTCTTTCACGCCTCCGCCTGAGCAGCCAACGCCATGGGATAAAAAAACGCCGCGAGCTGCCTGAGCTCGCGGCGTTTTGACGGGTGCCTGGCGTCCACCTCAGCCGTATTGCCTCAACCACATTTCGACCAGCCGCAACCGGCATAGCAGGTCGGGCAGCCATCCATCATGATGAGCTCACCGCGGCACTCGGGGCAGTGGCCGACAACCGCCGGACCGCTGGCCTGGTCAGTGGTCGACGCCGCCTGACCGATGGGTTCGACCGCCCCGCTGCCGACTTCGCCGAGGGTATCATCCGCAGGTGGCTGCCAGGCGTGGCCGTGCTGCATGCGATGCGCGTAACGCTCGACCAGGCTTTCCACCGGCACCTGATTGCCGTCCTGATCCAGAAAGCCCCGGCGATACAGAATCTGCTGGATCGACCAGGCAATGGCGGCCACTTCGGAATCATGGAACATGGGTTTGTTCCAGCGGTTCGTCCCGCAGCGCACCAGGCCCTTATCCCATGCCACCTTGCGCAGATCCGCGACGGCTTGGGTGACGTAGCCGCCCCGCGCCGCCAGCGACAGGCTGCGCATGGTGGCGGTAATCCACTGGTGCTCGCTCGACAGCTGGCCCGAGGGGAAGAAAAACTCCACCGGGCGCTCGATGACCACGCGTTTGCCGCCGACCACGCCTTCTACCGGCATGAAGGACACCAGTAGATAAACCTTTTTGCGGCCTTCGGCGCCGACATAGGAAATCTTTTCCGAGACGGCTTCCAGTGTGCCTTCCGGGCGCGACGGAATGCGCACCGTCAGCGGGTCTTCCTCGGGCAGGGCCGGGCTGGGCGCCGCCGTCTCCTGCTGCTTGATACGGTAACCAACGATCTTCGAGGTGATTTCAACTGTCATAACGTTCTCCACTTGGCAAAGGGGTGCAGGGCTGTGCGTGATGGGGCGTGGCCCGGCATCACCATTTGCCGTAGGTGCCTTCTTTCAGCCCGTCAAACAGGTTGGCGGCGTTGTGCTCTTCACCGTCGTAGATCACCTTTTCATCGCCGGTCAGTTCGAGGGTTTCGCCGTTCTCCAGCTCAAACACATAGGTGGTGCTTTTAAGGTCGTCTTCGCGCACCAGTACGCCCTGGAAGGCTTCCGGATTGAAGCGGAAGGTCGTGCAGCCTTTCAGACGGCTTTCATAGGCTTGCAGATAAAGATCCTGAAACTGTTCATAAGCGAACTCGGTAGGCACGTTGACCGTCTTGGAGATCGCCGAATCGATCCACTGCTGGGCGGCGGCCTGAACCGCCACGTGCTGCTCGGGTGTCACCGCATCGGCAGTGATGAAGTAATCGGGCAGGTCGCTGTCCACCGCATCGGCGGCAATGAAGTGACGGTAAGCCGCAAGCTCAAAGGACACGACCTCGACCTGCTCCTTGGTCTTCTTGCCCGACTGGATGATGTTACGGAAATAGCGGTGCGAAAACGACGGCTCGATGCCGTTGGACGCGTTGTTGCCCATGGACAGCGAAATCGTGCCGGTCGGCGCGATGGAACTGTGATGGGTAAAGCGCGCCCCGTGTTCGGCGAGCTGCGCCACGAGTTCGGGTTCAAGCTCGGCCACCTTGTTCATGTACTGGCTGTAGCGGGCGTGGAGAATACGCCCGGGCACCTTATCGCCCACCTCATAGCCGTCATTGGCCAGCTGCGGACGCTCGCGCATCATCTTCGGGGTGATCAGGTGCTCGTCGGCGAGCGCCGGCGCCATGCCTTTTTCCCGGGACAGTTCCAGCGCCTGCTTCCAGCCTTCAATGGCCAGATGGCGGCTGACTTCTTCGGTGAAGGCCAGCGACGCCTGGGAACCGTAGGGAATCTTGAGCATGGTCAGGGTCGAGCCCAGGCCCAGAAACCCCATGCCATGGCGGCGCTTGGCTTCGATTTCGCGCTGCTGCTGGGGCAGCGGCAAGCCGGCAATCTCGACCACGTTATCCAGCATGCGTGTGAAAATCGCCACCACCTTGCGGTAGCGATCCCAGTCGAACCGCGGCGTGTCGCTGAAAGGCTCGATGACGAACTTGGTCAGGTTCACCGAGCCCAGCAGGCAGGCGCCCTCTGGTGGTAACGGCTGTTCGCCACAGTTGTGTGCATGAAAGCCATTAGCATCGAATGTATTGACCCCTGGTATCTGGACATCGTAAACCTCTTCGACACCTTCTTCTGTATGTCCCACCACCCGAGCCACAAAGCGCTCACGATTCAACTCGCGTTGATAACTGCCTAGTAATTTTTCCAGCTTCACCTGCTTATCTTGATCGCCAAAACCAATAAGGCTTGCAAAGCGCCGAAGGTTATCACCGCTGATCATTAATTCGTGTTGAGGCAAGGCGTCATAAGCACGGTGCCCGCCCTTTCCATCCGGAAGATGTCGCTGTGCAGCACTACGCCTGTCTTGATACAGCGTGGAGATAACCCCTAGGCGCTGCAGCATGCGCTGTACAGCTTCAAGCCGGGCAAGGTCGGACTGCGCCAAACGAACACTTACCCCTTTTTCTTGACCACCTTGAACCGAGCCATCTGCATCAAAAAAGCCACGCAAAAAGCCAACGTAACCGTCCGACGACGCCTGCTCCAGCTCAGGTGTAATCGCCTTATTGCCGGGCTGCATGCCCATCTCTATTGCCAGCTTTCGCAGTGCCGCGGTTGAAAGCCGGTATTCGTTACGGCCACTTACCTTGTGCCAACCTGCGAAATCCGCACGATGAGACTGGCTCCTTACAGCCTCTTCTGCTAATGCCATTATGGAACTGACGCCCTTACCGAAAAAGCTGTCGCTACCGTTAGCAACCGCTGCTTGCGGCCACACAGATAAAACCGCTTTATCAGCTTTGAGCGTGCCGTCGCCGACGAGTAGCCCCAACAGGTACCCCTGTGCTTCATTAAGCCTGCCCCCCCACTCGGGAGCATCGCGATGATCATTGAGTAGCACGCGATCACCAGCCTGCAGATCGCCTGCGGCACACCACTCGGTTTCTGTGCGATACCTGGTAAAAGCTGATACACGGCGCACCCGATGGTCACTGGTCAGCTTGAGCGCATAACCTTCCGCCGTTTGCAGTCGAATCACAGGCTTTTTAGCGGTTAAAAAGAAGCCATCAGAGCCACTTTGATAAGCTTGACCATCAATGATTGCCGTAAAAGGCTGGCCAATAAGCTGCGAAACCTGACGCGGCCCCTTCGACGTATGAATCCAAGTATCCGCTGTCACACAGGGATTGGTGGCGCGGATATCTTCGCAGAACCAGTTGTTGTTCATGCGGTTGACCTGGTCGATCAGGATAAAGCCGGGCTCCGCGTAGTCGTAGGTCGAGGCCATGATGGTGTCCCACAGCTCCCGCGCCTTGATGACCTCGACCACGCGGCAGGCCACGCGGCCCTCATCGTCGACCGTGTAGCCGTCCTCGACCACCGGCCAGTCGCGATAGATGATGTCCTCGGCGCTGACGTCGTCCTTCTCGCCGGGGTGCAGCGGGAAGGCCAGCGGCCAGTCGGCGTTGTACTTCACGGCCTCCATGAACTCGTCGGTAATCAGCAGGCTCAAGTTGAACTGGCGCAGCCGCCCGGCTTCGCGCTTGGCCTGGATAAATTCGCGCACGTCCGGATGGCCAACGTCGAAGGTGCCCATCTGCGCACCGCGGCGACCGCCCGCCGAGGCGACGGTAAAACACATCTTGTCGTAGATATCCATGAACGCCAGGGGGCCGTTGGTACCGGCACCGGCGCCAAACACAAAGGCGCCCTTGTGACGCAGCGTGGAAAAGTCGTAGCCGATGCCAGCACCGGACTTGAGCGTCATCCCCGCGTCTACCACGGAGTCGAGAATATCGCGCATCGAATCGCGAATGGTGCGCGACACCGTGCAGTTGATCAGGCTAACCGCGGGTTTGTAGGCTTCCGCTCCCGCGTTGGAGAGGATCCGCCCGGCGGGAATGGCCCCGTGCTCCAGGGCCCAGCGAAACCTGGGCAGCCACTCGGCGGCGTTGTCGCCTTCCACATCCGCCAGCGCCTTGGCCACCCGTTCGAAGGTGGCGCCCACGTCCTGATCCACCGGTTGGCTATGGCGATCCTTGAGACGGTATTTGGCGTCCCAGATTTCCTTAGAGGGTGCCTGCAGCGGTACGTCGTTAGACGTGTTCATGGCCTGGGTGGCAGTACTCATGTCGCGCAACTCCTTAACGGCGGTCAAAATGGCGCTTGACGGGGCGATTATACGGGTCAACTGCATCAAGTATAGCCTGGGCGCAGCACTACATCGGCTGCCTTTTTATTTTTTTTCTACCATATATAGAAAAATCAGCGCCTTAGTCTTTTGACTCCAACGCTCAGACGATAGGCTAAGGTTTTCCTCACCATGGGTCTTTTTATGCAGTTAACGTCTCGCTTCTACACCGCACTGGCCTGGGCAACGCTCGGCACGACTCTGCTTCTGTCGCTGCCGTCAGCACACGCCGTCTCGTATAACGTGACAGACGACCAGCGCCACGACCATTGGCAATCGATGGTATTAACCCTTGGCGACGAGCGGCATTTTCGCGCGGTGGAAACCCACAGCTACGCCGATGCCACCCTGAGCGTCAACGCCACCCCGGGGGTTTGCGACCTGCCCTGGCTGGAGATGCGCGTGACGCTGGGCGAAATCCAGGGTGAAAGTCGCACGGTCAACCTGGTGCCCGCCCGGTTGCGCGTCGACGAACGCGAGCGTGTCTACAGCGTGGCCGAATTCATTACCGAGCGCGCCGATGACGGTTTCTACGTGCATTTTTACCTGGACGATATCCATCAGCTGATCGCCGACATGGGCGACGGGGAACAGATCTTTCTGGGCTTCGACCAGGGCGAGCGGGATCCCTGGTACATGACATTCAGCCTTGAGGGCGCCGGCCAGGCGCTGACCCGCATGCAGCGACAATGCAAGCACGCGTCATGAAACCGGCTGATACTGGCGAGGGGCTGGCTTATTCTTGCGTTGACCGCTGGCGCAGCAGCAGTTCAACGCGGCGGTTGGCGGCTCGCCCCTGCGACGTTGCGTTACTCTCCATGGGTTGGGTATCAGCATAGCCGACGGCCCGCATACGGGAATCATCGAGCCCAAGGCTTTCCAGGTGGCGCACCACCGCAATGGCCCGCGCCGATGACAGCTCCCAGTTGGAAGGAAAGCGTGAGGTAGAGATGGGCACGTTATCCGTGTGGCCCTCAACCGACACCTGCCCTTCGAAGGCGTTCAGCACGTCCACCAGGCTGGCAACCAGATCGCGACCCTGCTCAGTGAGCCGTGCCCGCCCGCTGTCGAACAGCAGACTCTCATTGATACGCAGCGTCACGCCTTCCTGGCCCTGGGAAACATCCACACCGGGAATGCTGATGCCATCAAAGCGCGGCTGCACGCCGCTGTGTCGCGGCTGGATACCGGCCGCCAGGGTGGCCAGCGGAAGGTCTTCAATGGCGCCAGGGGACACCTCGGCAACACTGCCGGCGGCACCCTCGTCGTTGCCGCCAGGCGGGGCCAACGAGAGGAGCAGCACGAACAGGGTAATCAGCAGCGTCAGCACATCGAGATAGCTGGTTAGCCAGCTTTCCTCGTCCCCGCCGCCGGTGACCGGCGGCTCAAGCATTTGCCGCGTATGCCCATCTAGCATAGTGACTACCCTTTGGCGGCGGCGCTGGTTGAGGTACGCGGCTTCTTGACGTCAGGCTCGCGGATTTCGTCGTGATAGTTGGCGACAAACGAATTGAGCGTTTCTTCGATGAACGACGGCAGGCGGCGCTTGGTGATCAGCGAAATGCCTTCCAGCACCATGTTCATGGTAATCAGACGCTCTTCGGTACGCCGTTCAAGCTTCACCGCAATCGGCTTGAACACCAGGTTGGCCAGCAGGATGCCATAGAAGGTGGTCAGCAGCGCCACGGACATGCGCGGCCCGATCACGTCCAGGTTGCCGGAGTCCATGACCTCGAGCATGTTCACCAAACCCACCAGCGTGCCGATCATGCCGAACGCCGGGGCATAGGTCGCCATGGTACGAAAGATCTGCGCTTCGGCGTGCTCTCGCGCCTTGAGGCGCGCAATGCGCCAGCGCAGCATGTCGAAGATCTCGTCTTCCTTGGTGTTGGCAATGACCAGTTGAATACCGGTTCGCAGGAAGGGATTGCGGGTGTTTTCAAGCTCCTGCTCGACGGCGCGCACATCGCCCTTGAACCACAGCCGCGACATGGACACGAGCTCATTGATATCGTCACGCACGTAGGTATTTTCACGGCGGAATACGAGCCCGACGAGACGTACGACACGCAGCACTTCCTTGAGCGGGTAGCTGATGAAGGTGGCCGCAAGGGTGCCGGTCACCACGATCGCCAGCCCCGGCACATTGAGGAAGCTCCCCGGTGACTCGGCGGTAAAAAACAGGACGCTTACCAGCAGCAGTATGCTGGCGAGAATACCAATCAGCGTCGATGGGTTCATGGGGGTGCTCCTTAAAGCATTAATCCAGGCGTTAAAGTAGCATCATGGCCGGAAGCTGCGCCGCCGGCGGTAGACACCTACGCCGAGTCGTTCAACTTTGCGCGCAGGCGGCTGACCGCCTGGCTGTGCAACTGGGAGACGCGTGACTCCGTGACGCCAAGCACGGCGCCGACTTCCTTGAGGTTCAGCTCTTCCTGATAGTAAAGCGCCATCAGTAGCTTTTCACGCTCGGGGAGCGCCTCGATGGCGGCCTCCAGGGTTTCCCGCTGCTGGGCATCAAGTAGGTGGTCGAACGGCGAACTCCCGATCTCGCGATTATAGGGTTCGGCGCCGTCGGCCACCAGTTCTTCAAAGGGCAGTAGCTGACCGCTGTTGGTATCGTGGAGCAGCTGCTGATAGTCCCCCAGCGACATCGCCAGCGCCTCGGCGATCTCCCCCTCTTCAGGGGCGCGGCCCAGCGATTGCTCGAGTCGCCGGACGGTTTCATCCACGGCCCTGGCCGAGCGTCGGACACTGCGCGGCAGCCAGTCACGGGTGCGCAGCTCGTCCACCATGGCGCCGCGGATACGCTGGCTGGCAAACGTCGCAAAGGTAGCCCCCTGGGTGGCATCGAAACGGCCCAGCGCCTCCAGCAGCCCCATCATGCCCGCCTGGATCAGGTCGTCCAGCTCGATGCTGGCGGGTAGCCTGACCTGCAGCGTCAAGGCCTGACGTCTTACCAGTGGCATGTACTCCGTCATCAGCTCACTTTGTTTGATCCTGCCTTGTGCTGTGTACATCCTATTGCCTCGCGGCTAAACCACCTTTGACTCACTGGTAATTTATAATCATCTGCAGCCCTTTGACGCTGACGGGCCGCTGTCCTGGCCGCAGCACAAATTGAAAATGCAGCGGCGTTGTCGCCTTCAGTCCGGACAAGGCGCGGGTTTCCCCGCGCATCCCGGACAGGGCCACGCAGCGCTCGGGATGGCAAAGCCAGGCCCGCAGTGCGGCGCCCGGGGCATGCTGGTACTGCCACTGGATACGCCCGATAACCGCCGACTGCGCGACCATGCCTGCGGGAGGGCGAACCTCATCGCTGCGGCTGGCACGGTCGCTCATGGTCACCAGTAGGCCCGGCACCTGAGCGACCCAGCTGCCGGGCGCCGCCTGCGCCATGGAGCCGAAAGCCAGGACGAATACCATAAGACCCATTGCATGACGCCACCAGCCTAGCATGCTTCATTCCTTTTCATGAGCGAATAAGCCTCGTTTATTAGTCGCTTTACCGGCCTTCGCCGGGGTCAGCGGGCCAACAGCAGCAGCTCGATCCCGAAATAGCGATCCGCCGCCTGGCGCAGGTTTTCCAACAGCCCCTGCCTGGGCAGGTGCGGTTCGTGGAGCGCCAGCAAGCGCTGCGGGCCATTGTGCTGATGAAGCTGCTTGACGACATGATACATGCGCCCGAATGCCTCGGCATCGCTGCTCACCCACAGCGCCCAGCGCCGATGTGTCTGACTCAGCTCGGCAAGCGCTGGGGCGTCCGGCATCACGATCCGGATATCCCAGTCGGCGGGATCCTTGGCCCAGGCGCGCCCCAGGGCGGCCCACTGACCCAGACGCGCGCTGACCTTGCGTACCTGAGCCGGTTCATCAGCGGGCAGGCCGACCACCATCAGAGGCGTCTTGGGCGCCGGCGGGGTCACCGGCGGGGTCATCGCGGCCGCGCCGGGCACGATGGGCTCCTGATAGGCCATGGGCCCAGGGGCATCTACCGCCTCGGGAGGCGCTTCATCGCCGCGCTGCTGACGCTGCAGATCCGCCCATTTGCGCAGCCCGGCGGCTTGATCCTGAGCGCTCATGTCAAGCCCTCACGGTTGACGCTGCCCAGCTGGCGAATCGCGTCCCGGGCCATGAAGGCATAGACCAGCGCATCGAGCAGCGCCGTGTCACGGCGACGCCGCCGACTTGACAGCAGGTTCAATACATCGCTGTGCAGTGTCACGGCGGCTTCATCGTCGGCACAGTCCAGATGTCCCGCCACTGCGGCGATGCCGCTGGCCATCAGCAAGCGCACTTCGGGGCTGACCTCGCCGCTGTCGGCGTCTTTCAACTGCTGCCAGGCGCGTCGCGTCAGCGCTGCCAGCCCTTCGCTCTGCAGCTGGGTCACCAGCAGGCTCAAGACGTCATTGCCCAGACGCGCGGGGGTCAGCCAGTAGCGGCGGGTCACCACCTTGGCGCTTTCCGGGTCGCGCACTTCGCCGTACCAAGCGAGCAGCGCCCGCCCGGCTGCATCGCTGACTTCGACATAGGCAGTCCACAGCGTCATTGGCTGGCCTCGAAAACGCACCTTGACGTGATGATTGAGGGTGCTTTCGGCAAACAGCTGGCGCAGCGCATGGCGTTCACCGTGCAAGTGTACCCGCAATGCCGGGGGGGCCAGACTGACCCAGGTCAGGTATTGGTGCTCTAACCAACTCAGGGTGTCGCCGTCGGGTAATGCCGGCAGCAGGTGAACAGCGACGCCGTCGCGCTCGCTGAAGGTGGCCATGCGCGGCTGCCAGCCAGCGGGCTGACGGTGCTGGAGCCAGGGCAGCGCCATCCAGGCGCCATCGGCATCCAGGCCGATATCGGGCATCGCCCAGTCACAGCCGCGTTCGTTGCGCCGCGGCGACCAGGCCATACCCAGCATGCGCTGGGGCGGCGGGTAGCCCTGGAGCAGCGCATCGAGGCGCTGATCCTGCAGTACGCCAGGCAGATTGGCGATGTCCCAGACGCCCTCGAGACGCTCGAAGCCCACCATGCGTTCGCGCAGCCGGGCAAACAGCGACGACAGGCGGCGCCCCTGCCCCAATACATCCCGCGACCAGCGCGGCATGCTGATCGGTGCCGTTGCGGCCGGGGCGTTCGTGGTGCTGGTCACGGCGCTATCGAGTGCCTGATCCACCAGGGCGGCGGGGTCGGCCAGGGCCATATCCTCGGGAACCTGCTGGCCGTAGGCGCCAAACAGCACGCGCATGCCATGGCGCATGACGATATCGAGTATCGGCGCCAGCCGGCCGGCCTCATCCTGCTTGGTGATGATGCAGTCATCAAGCTCAGCGCCGGCGGCCCGAGCGGCCTGTCGATAACGCAGCACCACTTCCTCCAGGGTTTCAGGCTGGCTGGCGGCGTTGAGCAGCAGCACCAGCCTGACCTTGGAGCGACCGCCCTGCAGATGAGCGATCTGCTCGATCACCCGCTGGTCGCGCTGGCTCATCCCCACGGTATCGATGATCACCCACTGCTTGCCCTGCAAGCGACTCAGCAGGTCATCGATGGGTTGTTCGGCGTCCAGCGCGTACATGGGAATGTCGAGCAGGCGCGCGTAGATGCGCAGCTGCTCATGGGCACCGATACGAAAGCTGTCGGTGGTTACCAGCGCCACGGGGCGCGTGCCATGGCGCATGACAAAGCGGGCCGCCAGCTTGGCGGTAGTGGTCGTCTTGCCGACGCCGGTGGGGCCCACCAGGGCGACGATGCCGGTTTCATCGAAAAACTCGGGCTCGTCCTTGAGCACCGACAGCCTGGCCATCAGCCGCTCGCGCAGCCAGGCCAGCGCCTGCTCGCTGTCGGCGTTGGGCGAGGCGAGTCCGCTCGGCAGGTCGATCAGAATATCGTCGGCCAGCTCGGCGCTGAAGCCCACGCCACAGAGCAGTTGGCGCCAGCGATCGCTGCCGGTGGCCGTAGATTCCGCTACCGAATGGCGATCGGTCTGCTGGGTGGCCAGCAGCGAACGCATATCCTGCATTTCGCGTAGTAACCGCTCGCTCATGGATTCAAGCGGATCCTTCGGCGCTGAGGCCGGCTCACTGGGCGGCGGCGGTGAGGGCTCGAAATGGTCGACGGCCTCATCGGCCATGGCCAGAATCTCGACGCCACCTTCGGTGCGACGGTTGGCCACGATCAGGGCGTCTTCGCCCAGCGCTTCACGCACCTGGCGCATCACATCGCGACTGTTGGCGCCTACGAAACGTCTAACACTCATGGTCTACCCCCGAACCCTGAAAAAACAGCGCCGTTTGCATTAGCGTCCCCCGACCACGGTCGTCACCCGCAAGGTGCGGTCATCCGGAATTTCCGCCTGTGAAAGAACCGCCATATGACGCAAGCGACGGCGCAGGAAACGCGATAGTACCGCGCGCAGGGAGTGCTGAACCACCAACACGGGAGGCTCGCCGCTGCTTTCATGACGCTCAAGCGCCTGCTGAGCCTGGGTCATCAGCGTGTCGGCAAGCCCCGGTTCCATTGCCCCGTTGCCGTTCATGGCCTGCACCAGCACCTGCTCGAGCTGAGCATCCAGGCCCATCACGTTCAAGGTATCCTGACCGGCAAACCACTGCTGGGTGATCGAACGCCCAAGCGCCACGCGCACCAGCGCCGTCAGCTCATTGGCATCCTGCTGCTGGCCGGCGTATTCCGCCAGCGTGTCGAGGATGGTGCGCATGTCGCGAATCGAGACGTCTTCATCCAGCAGGTTCTGCAGGATGCGCTGCAGCACGGTCAGCGAAATAGCCTTCGGCACGACTTCTTCTACCAGCGATTTCTGATCGCCCTCCAGCTTGTCGAGCAGTTTCTGAACTTCCTGGCGGCCCAGCATTTCGGGCGAGTGGCGGTGCAACAAGTGGTTGAGGTGGGTGGCGATCACCGTGCTGGCATCGACGACCGTGTAACCGTAGACCTGGGCGTGCTCGCGCTGGCTGGCCTCGATCCACACCGCCGGCAGGCCAAAGGCGGGGTCCTGCGTGGCGGTACCCTGCAACTCTCCCGACACCTGCCCCGGGTTGATGGCCAGCCACTTGCCCGGATAGGCTTCGGCCCGGCCAATTTCAGCGCCTTTCATCGACAGCACGTAGGCGTTGGGCGACAGCTCCAGATTATCGCGGATATGCACCACCGGCGGCAGAAAGCCGACTTCCTGGGCAAACTTCTTGCGCACGCTTTTGATACGACCGAGCAGTTCGCCCTTCTGGCGCGAGTCGACCAGCGGAATCAGACGATGGCCGACTTCCAGGCCGAGCGTGTCGACCAGTTGCACATCCTCCCAGCTGGCCTCTGGGGTTTCCTGGGTAGGCGGCGGCGTGGCGGCAATTTCCTCCTTCACCAGGGTCTGCTCCTGGCGGCGCATGATGAACCAGGCAAGCCCGGCCAGCAGCAGGGTAAACAGGATGAAGACCATGTTGGGCATGCCCGGCACGATACCCAGCAGCCCCATGACCATCGCCGCCAGGATCATCACCTGAGGGTTGACGAACAGCTGGCTGATCATCTGCTGGCCCACATCCTGATCGGTATTCACCCGCGACACCGTCACGCCGGCAGCCGTGGAGATCACCAGCGCGGGGATCTGCGCGACCAGGCCATCGCCGATCGCCAGCAGCATGTAGCTGCGGCCGGCATCGCCGAAGCTCATGTCGTGCTGCAGCATGCCAATCATCAGACCACCGATGATATTGACCACCATGATCACCAGGCCAGCCACCGCGTCGCCGCGCACGAACTTGCTGGCACCGTCCATCGACCCGTAAAAGTCGGCTTCCTGGGCGATTTCGGCACGCCGAGCTTTGGCATCTTCCTCGGCGATTAGCCCGGCGTTGAGGTCAGCGTCGATCGCCATCTGCTTGCCGGGCATGGCATCCAGGGTGAAGCGGGCGCCGACTTCGGCGATCCGCCCGGCACCCTTGGTGATGACCATGAAGTTGATGATCACCAGAATCAAGAAGACCACCAGGCCCACGGCAAAATTACCGCCGACCAGGAAGGCGCCGAACGCCTCGATGACCTTGCCGGCGGCGGCGCCGCCCTGATGCCCTTCCATCAGCACCACGCGGGTCGAGGCCACGTTCAGCGAAAGACGCAACAGCGTGGTAAACAGCAGCACCGCCGGGAAGGCGGCAAAATCCAGCGGCTTCTGGGCGAACATGCTGACCATCAACACCATGATGGCCATGGCGATATTGAAAGTGAACAGCAGATCCAGCGCAAACGGCGGCATGGGCACGATCATCATGCCCAGGATCATCAGGATGAGCAGCGGCCCGGCGAGCAACTGCACCTTGACGTCGCTCACCCAGTTCTGCTTGCTCATCATTTGGCTAAAGCTTTTCATGTGCGAGTCTCATCGCCACCGGTACCGCGCCCGGGGGTTTCCATTTCAGGTGGAACCGGCAGGTTATCGGGTGTAGGGGGCACCTCGCCTCCTTGTTGCGCTACGTGTTTCAAACGATAGGCCCAGGCCATGACCTCGGCCACGGCCGTATACAGGTTCGCCGGAATTTCGGCATCCAGGTCGACGTGATGATACAGCGCACGCGCCAGCGGCGCTGCTTCTAATCGTGGCACCTGCGCATCATCGGCAATTTCGCGGATGCGCGCCGCGACCGCGTCGGCCCCCTTGGCCACCAGACGCGGCGCGCCCATCTGGCCTTCTTGATACGACAGTGCCACCGCGTAGTGGGTCGGGTTGGTGATGATGACATCGGCCTCGGGCACCTTGTTCATCATCCGTCCCCTTGCCATGGCCTGCTGTTGCTGACGGATGCGCCCTTTCACCTGCGGGTCGCCTTCTGATTCTTTATGCTCGCGCTTGACCTCTTCCTGGCTCATACGCAGCTTCTTGGCATTGCTCCACAGCTGGAACGGCACGTCGATGAGAATCACCACGATCAGCGCCAACACCATCAGCCCCGCTGCCTGGGCGGCCATGGTCAAGGCATTGGCCAACGCCTGCTGGACGGGCTGATCCATCAGCGACATGAACTTGCCGATATTGAGGTATAAAAACGCTGCGCCGACTCCACCCACCAGAATGGACTTGGCTACCGCCTTGGCCAGCTCGATCAACGCCTGGGACCCAAAGAGGCGCTTCAACCCCGATACCGGATTCAGCTTGGAAAACTTGGGCTGCAGCGATTTTCCTGAAATCAGAAAGCCGCCAAGCAAGGTTGGCGCGATCAGCGCGATCAGCGCCAGCAGCAAAAACAGCGGCATCATGGCAAACAGCGTGCGCTGCCCGAGATCCAGCGCAGTGGTCAGCATGGGCATATCTTCCATGGCCTGACGACGCTCGAACAGAAACGCCCGCTCCATGACCATGCCGAGCTGATTGTAGAGCATCTGCCCCATCGTCCAGAGGCCGATGACGCCGCCCAGCAGCACCAGAAAGGTGGTCAGCTCCCGTGAGCGCGCGACTTGGCCTTCCTCGCGCGCCTTTTCCTTTCGTCGGGGCGTGGCCTCTTCTGTCTTTTCCTGGTCGCTGTCGTCATCTGCCATACGGTCATCCGGCCAGGTAATTTATCGCGGTGCTACACGTGAACAGCCGCCCCAAAGGACGGCTGAGCGGAACATCGTGCAGCGCAAGTGAGCGCTCACCGCGTGTGTTAGAAGCCCAATTCGTCCAGTAGATCGTCGACCTGATCCTGCCCGGTCACGATATCAGGTGCATTGTCCTTCACTTGCGGCCCATTCAAAAGCTCTTCGTTACGCCGTGCATTCTCGTTTTTCCACTGATCCTCGGCCTTGCGTTGCATCGTTTCTCGTGCCTGTGCACCAGGCACGTTGTCGATGAGCACCTGAACCAGCTGATGCTCGATCTCACGGATGACGTCCATCATCTTCTTGATGACCTGGCCGGTAAGATCCTGGAAATCCTGCGCCATCATGATTTCCATCAGCTCCTTGTTGGTCGCCGCTGCCATATCCGGCACGCTCCCCAGATAGCTACGGGTATCCTTGACGAGCGCCTTGGCCGCGTCCAGTTCCTGGGGCGCTTCAAACCACTCAGCCCAGCGCTTGTCCAGCGACTCGGCCTGATCACTGAGCTGATCCTGCAGGGGCTGGGCCCGGTCAATCGCATTCAACGACCGATCCGCCGCCTGCTCAGTCATGGTGGCCACGTAGTGCAACCGGTCACGCGCATCGGGTATCGCTTCCGCCGCTCGCTCGATTTCCTTATCCAGACCCAGCTCGCGCATGTTGTCCCGCAACATGCGTGTCAGCTTGCCGACGCGATGAATCAGATCTTCGGCGGCCTCTTCGGACAGTTGGGTAGAACCGGACTGCTCATTCTGGCTCATGATGCTCTCTCCTCGTAATCCAGGCCCGCAGGCCTCGCCGCGTTACTTACCCAATTTTTCAAAGATCTTATTGAGCTTTTCTTCAAGGGTGGCGGCGGTAAACGGTTTCACCACATAGCCATTCGCACCCGCCTGGGCCGCCGCGATGATGTTTTCTTTCTTGGCTTCCGCCGTCACCATCAACACCGGCAACTCTTTCAAGGCGTCATCCTGGCGGATTTCCTTGAGCATCTCCAGGCCATCCAGATTGGGCATGTTCCAGTCGGACACGACAAACTCAAAGCTACCGGCGCGCAGCTTGTTAAGCGCGTCCTGTCCGTCTTCAGCTTCTTCGACGTTGGTAAAACCTAGTTCTTTCAGCAAGCTGCGCACTATCCGGCGCATCGTGGGGAAGTCATCCACCACCAAAAAGCTCATGTTCTTGTCTGCCATGGGGCTATCCTCTTATCAATTGAAGCGGGTTAAAATTCTTCCCAGTCGTCCTGCTCGGCGGGCGATGACGCACGGCGGCTGGGTGTCTTGGATGATGGTGTCGGGGCTGGAGCAGCCACCGCTTTAGAGGCTGCGCTTTGCGCACTGGATGGCGACTGAGCCATCTGCATGCCCACCAGCTTGAACACGGCCACAGCTTCCTCGAGGCGGTTGGCCTGTTCTTCAAGCGAAGAGGCGGCCGCCGTGGCCTGCTGCACCAGCGAGGCATTCTGCTGGGTGACCTGATCCATCTGGCCGATGGCCTGGCCCACCTGCTCGATACCGTCGCTTTGTTCCTGCGATGCTGCGGAAATTTCGTCCATGATATCAGTGACGCGGCGCACCGCGTTGACCACATCGGACATGGTGGTGCCGGCCTGCTCGACCAGCGTCGAGCCCTGCTGAATCTGGGTAACCGAATTATCAATCAGACCCTTGATTTCCTTGGCAGCATCGGCACTGCGGCTGGCCAGGTTGCGTACCTCGCCAGCCACTACCGCGAACCCGCGCCCCTGCTCGCCCGCACGGGCGGCCTCGACCGAGGCGTTCAGCGCCAGAATATTGGTCTGGAAGGCGATGGAATCGATAACGCTGGTGATGTCCGCCACTTGCTGCGAGCTTGAGGAAATGCCATGCATCGTCTCGACCACCTGCTGCACCACATCGCCGCCACGCTCAGCAGTGGAAGACGCTTCCGCCGCCAGGGTGCTGGCCTGGCGCGCATTGTCGGCGTTCTGCTTCACCGTCGCGGTCATCTCTTCCATGCTGGAGGCGGTTTCTTCAATGGACGCCGCCTGCTGTTCGGTACGCGACGAGAGGTCGGCGTTGCCGCTGGCAATCTCCCGGGTGCCGTGGTGAATCTCGCGACTGCCGTCACGCACCCGTCCCACGATATCGTTGAGGCTTTGCTGCATACGCTGCATGGCGGTATATAGCTGACCAACCTCGTTTTTGCCGCCGCTCGGGATCGAGGTAGTAAGATCCGCATCGGCAATGGTGTTGAGCGTCTTCACGGCCTGGTTCAAGGGCCGCACCACCACGCTGCGCAGCCCCAGATAGATCAGCAGTACCAGCACCAGAGTAAACGCCAGAATCGCCCACTCGATGAGGCGGTAGAAGCGGTTGATCTCGTCGAGTTCTTGTTGCAGCGCATCACCACGGGCAGAGGCGTAGGTCATGAACTCGTTCAGTGCCGCTTCCTGCGCCTCGGCGACGGGGGCCATCTCGCGACGCAGGTTGGTGAAACTCGAGGTATTCATTTGATCCAGCGCCTCGGCCTGCTGGCGGGACAGATCGATTACCCTGGCAAACACCGTATCAATTTCTTCGCCCAGGGCGGCGCCGCTTTCCGTACGCGGCACGGAGGAGAAGTTATGCAGCCGCTCTTCGGCGCGATCGATCTGGTCGACGGCCGCCGACAGACGCTCGTCGGCCTGCTGGGCCCGGCCCAGCATGAAGTCATTCGACGCCACTTCCAGGTCGACCAGCGCGCCGCTCCAGAGGGCATCCGCCCGGTTGATTTCGTTAAGCTGATCCACGTTGATGCGCTCGAGCGTTGTGAGCGTCTCCTCCGTTGCCTGTTCGGCAAACGCACTCATCACCACATTGATGATCATCGCCGATACAAACAGGAGAAGCGCGACGACGACGGCCGCATTGACACTCAAGTTGCGTAACATCTGGTTCATGCCATTCCCTTACAGCCAAGACTGTTCTTTGTTTTCGTTGTGTGCGTGCGTTATCGCCTGTGGTTACACCCGCTGTGCCCGTCCGGACGACGCAATCAGTGACATCAGACGCTCGGGGATTTCATCCAGCGATGTGACGTCGGCGGCGCCCCCCATGGCGATCGCCTCGCGGGGCATCCCGAAGACCACGCAGCTCTGCTCGTCCTGGGCAATGGTCGCCGAGCCGGCCTGACGCATTTCCAGCAGCCCGGCAGCCCCGTCTTTACCCATGCCGGTGAGAATCACCCCGATGGCATTTTTACCGGCCTGGTCGGCCGCCGAGTGGAACAGCACGTCCACCGACGGGCGGTGGCGGTTGACCGGCGGCCCGTCGTTGAGACGCGCGACATAGTTGGCCCCGCTACGCGCCAGGGTAAGGTGTTGATCCCCCGGAGCAATATAGGCGTGCCCGGGCAATACGCGCTCGCCGTCGCTGGCTTCCTTGACGGTAATACGGCACAGGCGATCGAGCCGCTCGGCAAACGACCGGGTAAAGCCACCGGGCATGTGCTGGGTGATCAGGATCGCCGGGGCATTGGCTGGCAGTGGTTCGAGCACGGCGCGGATGGCTTCGGTTCCGCCGGTGGAGGCGCCGATGATGATCAGCTTTTCACTCGACACCATGGGAGCTTTCAACTGGGCGGGCGGCGGGGTGTTCTTGTGCCGGGCCTGACGCGGGCGCGAACGCGCCGCAGCGCGCAGCTTTTCGGCGATCTCGTTGGCGTAGTCCATCATGCCGCTGCGGATACCCAGGCTGGGCTTGGCCACGAAATCCAACGCCCCCAGCTCGAGGGCGCGCAGGGTGATTTCTGAACCGCTCTGGGTCAACGACGAGACCATCAGTACCGGCATCGGCCGCAGCCGCATCAAACGCTCGAGGAAATCCAGCCCGTCCATGCGCGGCATTTCCACATCCAGCGTTAACACATCCGGGTTATGCTGTTTGATAAGGTCGCGGGCGGCGATCGGATCCGGCGCCACCGCCACCACTTCCATATCGGGCTGGGAGTTGATGATTTCCGTCAACAGATCACGAATCAGCGCCGAGTCGTCAACGCATAGTACTTTTATTTTGGCTGCACTCAAGGCACGCCTCCTTTACGTCCGTCAAGCTCTCTGCTGCGCGAGCCCGTTGAGTTGGCCATCCGCCCGTCGTCGTTGGACACGTCGATAATTTATCGGTTGGCAAGGGTATACACCGTCTGACCACGCAGCTTGAACGCATCACTGATGTAGGAAAAATTCTCCGAATGACCTGCAAACAGCAGCCCGTCGGGCTTGAGCAGGGGAGCGAAGCGTTTCAGTATTCTAGCCTGCGTTTCTTTATCAAAATAAATCATGATGTTACGGCAAAAAATTACGTCAAAAGGGCCTTTAACGGGCCACTGGGGCGCCAGCAGGTTCATGGGCATGAACTCGACCAGCGACGACACTTCAGGGCGCACCCGGGCAAGGCCCAGATGATTGCCCGTGCCCTTCTGGAAGAAGCGCTTGACCCGCGCTTCGTCCAGCTTGCGCACCTGCTCCTGGGGGTAAACACCACGGCGCGCCTTGTCCAGGGCTTCGGTATCGATATCGGTGGCAACGACGCTGGACTGGGCGGCTCGCCCGCCGAGTGTTTCAAGCAGCGTCATGGCAATCGAGTAGGGCTCTTCGCCAGTGGACGCCGCCGAGCACCACACCGATACGGGCTCTTGCTTGTGCTTGATATGTTCTGCCAGTAGCGGGAAGTGGTGCGCCTCGCGGAAAAACGCCGTCAGATTGGTCGTCAGCGCGTTGGTAAAGGCCTCCCATTCCTTGGCGTCCGGATGGCGCTCAAGGCGAGCCAGGTAATCGCCAAACCGCGTCATTCCGTGATGGCGTAGCCGTTTGGCCAACCGGCTATAGACCATTTCGCGCTTGTGTTCGGCCAGCACAATGCCAGCGCGCTGGTAGATCAGCTCGCGGACACGAGTAAAGTCGGCATCGGTCAGCTCCAGATCACGCTCGATTTGGCTGCCGGAGGCCCATTGGCCGATGTCGGCACGTGCAGGTTGCTCGGTCAAAATATATGCCACTCCTTCACAAAACCTTGGCCCGCGGCGTCAGCCCACGGGATAAATGCACGACAAACCGCCGAAAACAACCGACGTCTGGACTGAAAACACGTCGTGGGGGTGGCACGACGTGCCCCGTAGCGATCTTATTGTTGCGCTTCACTGTCTTATCGGCCTGAACCCAGGCCACTTGAGCATTTCCACGGGTTTCTTGCTGCCTTAAAATTCTTCCCAGTCGTCTGCGGTTGCTGCGACCGCTGGCGCTGAATTGGCAGCACGGCGAGGCGCCGGCGCCGGCAATGAGTCCGAGGGCGGCGCGGCACGCCTTGTCGGCGCCGCTGGCGCTTCGGCGACCTGGAAGCGCTCAACGGCCTCGCGCAGCCGCCCCGCTTCGCTTTCCAGCTCGTTGGCGCTGCGCGATGCTTCCTGAACCAGGCCTGCATTCTGCTGAACGACCTGCTCCATTTGGGCCACGGCCTGGTTGACCTGACCAATACCGTTGCTCTGCTCTTCAGAGGCCGACGCAATTTCATCCATGATATCGCTCACCCGCTGCACGGCAGCGACGAGATCCTGCATGGTCTGGCCCGCCTGATTGACGCGCTGCGTGCCAGCATCGACCTTGCTCAGCGACGCATCGATCAAGGTACGAATTTCCTTGGCCGCATTGGCGCTGCGACTGGCCAGGCTGCGTACTTCCTCGGCGACCACGGCAAACCCCCGGCCATGTTCACCGGCTCGCGCCGCTTCCACCGAGGCATTAAGCGCCAGAATATTGGTTTGAAAGGCAATATTGTCGATCAGGGTGATGATATCGGCGACCTGATGCGAACTGGCGCTGATATCTTGCATGGTCTCGACGATTTCGCCGACTTCCTCGCCGCTGCGGCGCGCGGTCAGGGTGGCGTCCCCGGCCAGTTGGCTGGCCTGGCGGGCATTGTCGGCGTTGTGGCTGACCGTCGAGGCGAGTTCCTCCATGCTGGAGGCCGTCTCCTCCAGTGAGGAGGACTGCTGCTCCGTACGCGACGACAGGTCGTTGTTGCCGCTGGCGATCAGCTGCGAGCGCTCATAAATCGACGTTCCGCTGGTGCGTACCACGCCTACGGTGTGCGATAGCGACTCCTGCATATGCGCCATGGCGATATACAGACGGCCGATCTCGTTGTTTCCCGGCGCGACAATACGCTGATTGAGATCGCCCTTGGCCATGCGTTCGAAATAGCCCACCAGGCTGTCCAGCGGGCGCAGGACATTGGCCGCCACCCCCCAGACCACGATGATCACCGTGGCAATGGTGACCACAACCACGCCCACCAACACCCAGCGGATCTGTGCGGCAAAGGCGCTGAACGCCTGCTGCTGGGAAGCGGCGTCGCTGTTCTGGACAATCTCGGCACCATGGTGCAAAGCGTAAAGGCCAATGCCACAGGCCAGCAGCACCATGGCCGAAAACGTTGCCAGCACCAATCCCCAACTCAGCCGGACAGTCATGTTGTTCATTACCTGACGTATTATCTGGGCCACTCACCGATCTCCTCGCTATCTGCTACCCACCCCATTCACTGACGGATGGGCGACCAAATCATCATGCACCGTTCCCTGTGCCGCCAACCGTCCGTCTTAGTGGTGGCTTGCGCTATCTACCAGTGCCATCTCTTCACTGGTCAGCAACTTGTCGATATCCACGATGACCAGCATGCGATCTTCCAGACTGCCCAATCCGCTCAGGAAGTCGGACGACAGCGTGACGCCGAACTCGGGCGCTGGTTTGATCTGGTCGGGTTTCAGCGTCATCACGTCGGAAACGCCATCCACCACGATGCCCACAACTCGATCCGCCACGTTGACCACGATGACGACGGTCTGCCCGCCGTACTCGACGTTTTCCAGGTGGAACTTGATGCGCAGGTCAACGATCGGCACGATCACACCGCGCAGGTTGGTCACCCCTTTGATAAAGTCAGGCGCGTTGGCAATACGCGTGACGTTTTCATAACCGCGGATTTCCTGCACCTTCAAAATGTCGATGGCATATTCTTCATCGCCCAGCGAGAACACCAGAAATTCACGATTATCTGCTTCAGTCGCGAGGATCGCGCCATTGTTTGCTTGGCTCATGACGGTTCAGACTCCTTGTAGAAAGACATTGTTTGTGTGTTGGCCGGTTTGCCGGCCTCTTTTTTTGCCCGGTTTAACCGATGCAGGCCGGAAATATCCAGAATGAGCGCCACGCTGCCATCGCCGAGAATTGTTGCCGCCGATATGCCGGGCACCTTGCGATAGTTGTCTTCCAGGTTCTTGACCACTACCTGCTGCTGACCAATCAGTTCGTCCACCAGCATGGCGTAACGGCGTCCTTCGCCCTGCACGATGACCGCGATGCTCTTGGTCGGGTCGGTAATCGCGTCTTCAACGTCCAGCACTTCGTGAATGGCGATCACCGGCAGGTATTCATCGCGCACCTTGAGCACGACATCGTCTCCCGCCATGGCGTACATGTCGTCCTTGTCGGGCTGCAACGATTCCAGCACGGTGGACAGCGGCAGGATGAAGGTTTCGCTACCCACCTTGATCGACATACCGTCCAGAATGGCCAGCGTCAGCGGCAATACGATGCTGGTGATGGTGCCTTCGCCCTTCTTGGACTGAATCTCGACCCGGCCACCCATGCCCTGGATGTTACGCTTGACCACGTCCATACCCACGCCACGTCCCGACACATCGGTGACTTCGTTCGCCGTGGAGAACCCCGGTGCGAAGATCAGCTGGAAGACGTCTTCATCGGTCATCGTATCGGAGACGTTCAGCCCGTTATCCCTGGCCTTGGCAAGTAGTCGATCACGGTCAAGGCCAGCACCATCGTCACGTACCTCGATCAGGATATTGCCGCCCTGATGACGGGCGGAAAGCGTCAATTTACCGGTGCGCGGCTTGCCGATCGACTCGCGCACGTCGGGCATTTCGATGCCATGATCCAGGCTGTTGCGCACCAGGTGGGTGAGCGGGTCGGTAATCCGCTCCACCAGGCTTTTATCAAGCTCGGTGGACTTACCCTCGGTAACCAGTTCGATCTCCTTGCCCAACTTGCCCGCGGTATCCCGCACGACGCGCGGAAAGCGGCTGAACACGAACTCCATGGGGATCATGCGGATCGACATGACCGACTCTTGCAGGTCTCGGGCGTTGCGCTGCAGCAAGCTCATGCCATTCTGCAGGGAACTGTTGCCTATCGACTGGTCGTCCAGGTCGCTCACGGTCTGGTCGAGCATCGACTGGGTAATGATCAGCTCGCCGACCAGGTTGATAATCTGGTCGACCTTATCCACCGACACGCGAATGGACGACGACTCGGCTGAGGCTTTCTTGGCCTTGCCCTTGGCCGGCTCATCACCGGCAGCTGCCTTGTCAGGCGCCGACGCCTTGGTGTCAGCCGGGGCTTTTTGCGGCTCCGCCGGGGCTTTTTCCTCAGCCGGCGCCGCGGCTGGCGAAGGCGCGGACGCACTGGCGTCGTCGCCAGCAACCTGCTGAATATCGATCTGGTCGGGCTCGATAATAAAGCACATGACGGCTTCAATATCTTCGGCGCTCACGCTGCCGCTGAGTGTCACCTCGTAACGCTTGTCATCCCCCGACTGGGACTGAATATCACCCAGCTGCTCGAGCTCTTCGACGAGCAGAATCCGGTCTTTCTCGTCGACGTTGATCAAAGCGACTTTTAAGTGCCCGGCGGCGGTCGTGGCGGCGGCCTCTTCCTTCACGGGCGCCGCTTCCGCGGGCGCCTCCTCGGTCGGCGCAGGGGCGCTCGTCATGGGCGCGGTGTCAGCGGCCACTTCCAGCGACGTGCCGATCTCTTCCAAGGCGATTTGCTGCAGCGTCTGACAGATCCGCTCGTAGGTTTCACGATCGGGCTCTTCCTCGTTGCGGTAGGCGTTGAGTTGCTCGTGCATGATATCTTTGGCCTCTAAAAATGTATCAACGAGGTCAGCCCGCAACGTTAGCTCCCCTTTGCGCGCATAATCCAGAAGGTTCTCGAGGATGTGTGTTGTCTTTTGCAGCACGCTGAGCCCGAAGGTGCCGGCGCCCCCCTTGATCGAATGGGCGGCGCGAAAAATGGCGTTAAGCTGCTCGCTGTCAGGATCATCTACATCCAGTTCCAGTAGATGCTGCTCCATGTCCGCCAACAGCTCTTCGGCTTCTTCAAAAAAGGTGTCAAAAAAATCAGCTATATCCATGCACCATCCCCTGCCTTCACGTAAAAGTATGATCGCCAACGCCGGGTCATTCGGCGTTGGTCGCTTCTTGTTCCAAGTCTGGTTGTTCCTGATTACTCGCTGGCACGTCTTCGTCGGGTGCCTCGGTGACCTCTTCCGCCGTTTCGGATAACACCGTGGAGATGTCCGTCTCCATCACCACCGGGTTGCGGATTGCCTCGGCGATTTCAGGGAGCAGGATAACCATTTCGATACGCCGGTTAATCGGGTCGTCAGGGTCAGTGTCGGGCAGCAGCACCCTGTCTGCATAGCCGGAAACGCGCAGCAGTTGATCCGGGTCAAGCCCACCGGCAACCAGCTCCCGGCGGGAGGCATTGGCACGGTCGTTCGACAGCTCCCAGTTGCTGTAGCCTCGGTAGCCTCCCGCATAGGGAACATTATCGGTATGGCCACCAATACTCAGGTCGTTGGGCAGCTCATTGAGCAACGGCGCAATGGTGCGCAACAGATTGCGCATGTAAGGGGCCACCTGATCGCTACCCAGTTCGAACATGGGTCGCTGCTCGGTATCCAGCACCTGAATGCGCAACCCCTCGCGGGTCAGATCAAAGCGCAGTTGGGAGCGTAGTTCGCGCAGCTCGGGATCGAGCTCGATGGCCCGCTCGATGCGCTCCTGCACGTCCATGAAAAAGCGCCGTTCCTGCTGACTTGGGCGCGTCGCCTGTTTCAGGTCAATCCGTGCCCGCTCGCCATCGCTGTGAGTGGGATCCGGGCCACCGCCAGGAATGGCGCTGGTGCTTCCGGAGCGATCACCGCCGGTGATGGCTGTCGTCAGCGGCGTGCTGAAATACTCGGCAACCCCTTGACGCTCTTCTTCGCTGGAAACGCTGAGGATCCAGAGCACTAGAAACAGCGCCATCAGGGCGGTCATGAAGTCAGCCAGAGCAATTTTCCATGCGCCACCGTGATGCGCATGTACGACCTTTTTGCGCCGAATGATGATCGGGCGCTTATCCCCCGCCGTACTCATGCACTACCAGCCTTTTTCGCGTCGCGTACGTAGTCTTCCAGTTCGTTGAAGGTGGGGCGCTCTGCGCTGTGCAGAGCCTTGCGGCCGAACTCCACGGCCAGCTGCGGGGCATAGCCGTGCAGGCTTGCCAGTAGCGTGACGCGAATGCACTGGAGCATTTTTTCCGCTTCCTTGGCCTGCCGATCGATAGTGCTTGAGATCGGGCTGATGAAGCCATAACCCAGCAGAATACCCAGAAATGTCCCGACCAGGGCATGGGCAATCATTTCGCCCATCTGCTCGGGACCCGCATCGGCGTAGGTAAGCGCCTTGACCACTCCCATCACCGCCGCCACGATACCGAAGGCAGGCATGGCATCACCGACCTTGGCAATGGCATCAATCGGAATGTGCGCTTCCTGCTCGAACGCCTCGATTTCGTGGAGCATCAGCTCGTCGATTTCCATGGGCTCCATGCCGCCGCTGACCATCAGACGCAGATAGTCGGTGAGGAAGTTCATGATGTGCGGGTCAGCCAACACCGTCGGATGCTCTTGAAAAAGCGGGCTTTCTTGGGGATTGTCGATATCCCGCTCGATGCCCAGCATGCCTTCGCGACGCACCTTGGACAGCAGCTTGTACTGCAGCGCCATCAGCTCCATGTACATGCTCTTGTTGTACTTCTTGGTGCGCTTCAGCTTGGGCATGATCTTGAAGGTGGCCTTGATCGCCTTGCCGTTGTTGGAGGCAAGAAAAGCCCCCACCCCGGCACCCCCAATCATCAACAGCTCAAGAGGCTGGAACAGCGGCCCCATGCTGCCGCCTGCCAGCACATAGCCACCAAATACCGAAAGCAATACGACGATGTAGCCTAAGAGGATCAGCACAAGTAGTGTCCTTCACTATTTCAATGGTCGGTAACGGAACCAGCGGGATACCGTTACATCAAAGCGTCATGTCGTGTTCGACGCTGGTTTACACATTTGCCGCGTCTTGCCTGCCCGGGATGGCGGCTGGCAGATCCCGCAGACATAGTCCTGCTGCGGACTATGCGCGTGGGCAACAAAGCGCCCGCCGCAGCGCGTACACGGTGTCAGCTGAAGCAGATCGCTCTCAAAGAATCGCACCAGTGTCCATGCCCGCGTCAGCCCCAGCACCGGTTCAACCTCTTCGACATCAATCTGCTCGCCGTAAAGCCGATAGGCCTTCACAAACGCATCAATGCGTTCACAGCCGGCTTCATTCACCAGGCTAATGTAGATGTTGTAAAACAATGAAGAGTGAATGTTGGGCAGCCAGGTAATGAACCAGTCGGTTGAAAACGGCAGCATGCCTTTTGGCGGTGACATTCCTCTTACTTCTTTATAAAGCTTGATGAGGCGCGTACGGCTCAACTCCGTCTCGGTTTCCAGCACCTGAAGCCTGGCCCCGAGTTCGATCAGCTCAATAGCGAGCTGCACCTGATGCATTTCGTCTACCAAGCTTTTCTGGCTCACGAGCTATCCTCCGGCGGCATCGATTCGTACCCCTCCCCCGCCAGCAGCAAGGACGCATGCAGGCTGGCAAGCCCCTGGTCGCGCGGATTGTTGATAACCTGCTGCAGTCGCTCGGCGCCTGTCTGCCCAAACCGGCAGATCAGCTGGTTGGTTCGCGCCAGCTTCGTGAGCTGTCGTGCGTTGAGCGATACGAGCATATCCGCCAGCTCGCCGTCGATTTTGAGACGGAACATGGCGGCTTCACGGTCTTCGCTCAACAGGCGCTGGGCGAGCAGCAAGTACGCTAAATTGATTTCCTGTATTTCATCTAAAAAGCTGGTTTGACTCATATTGGCCTATCGAACGACACAGGCGCTTTTATTACCGTTGTACTCGCGCCATGAATGACTTTGTAACTGACCCAAACTCATGGTTACATACAACGTATGTATTGGCTACTCAGCACTTCCGCGCTTATTTAACCCAGCCTCCGATAACTCAAATACCCATACCAGCAGTTCCGCAATGACCTGATAGAGATTGGCCGGAATTTCCGCGTCCAGATCCAGCTGCATCAACAGCGCGACCAGCTCCGGCGCATCATGGACATAAATTCCCTGCCGCTGCGCTTCGGCCATGATCCGCTCGGCCAGCTCGCCGTAGCCCTTGGCCACCACCTTTGGCGCACGGTCGTGATCCTGATAGGCCAACGCGACGGCCTGGCGCCGCGACTCATCCGATGGCATCCGTCGCCTCCTCATAGCGGGCGCGCACCTGCACCTTGCGCAGATCCAGAGCCTCAAGGCGCGATTCGAGCGCCGGCACCCCCGTCTCCAGTCGCTGGTGGACGTCCGCATCGGTGGTCGTCAGGTCAATATTCAAGGCGCCGCGGTAAAGTCGCAGCGATACGCTAAACGCCCCGAATCCCGGCACATCAAGCTGCATGTCGGACTGCCAGTTATCCTCCCCCTTTTCCTGCTCGCCCCCGCTCTCCCGGGACGACTCGCGGTTCGGCAGATTGACCACCAGCGCCATGAAGATGCCTGCCCATACGTCGCCTTCCCAGCGTATCGTCGGTGACACCAGCATTTCCAGCTGCTGGCGTACCAGACTTTGCAAACTTTCGTGAACCACTTCGCGTGACTGTCGACCGGGCATGATCTCCAGCGCCTCGCGAGCCAACCGGGCCTCTGTACCCGCTTGCGTTGCCTCTCTGGCCGTTGCAGCAAGCTCAGGGGTATTGAGCACCCCCGGGCCTGGCGACGTCGACGAGGCTGATCCAGGCGCCGTGACCATGCTGGCACGTGCGGCTGCGTCACCGGTCATGTTCACATTGGCCCGCGCCGCCGCCTCACTGGCCACGGGGATCAGCGACGTGTTCGGCAAGATGAGGGCACTGCTCGTCGGCACTGTCGGCATCATTGGCACCGCGCCGCCAGGCATCAGGCCTTGCGTCCCCACCCCGCTGCTTGGTCCCTGAGGCGTCACGCCCATGCCCAGCGCCGTGGAGGCCAGGGGGGTAGGCACCGCAGCCCGCGGGCCGGGCTGCATCTGCGGCTCCCTCAGCAGCTGCTGCCGACTGGTGTCCCCTTGAAACCAGCGCTTGAGATGCGCCTCGTAAAACAGTCCGCTATCCCGCACGCTGGCTTCAAGCCGGCTTGCCAGCTGTGCCGGCGACGCCGGCTCGGCGGCATTCATCAATGGCGCTTCAGGCCGCATGACGGCGGGGGGCGCAGGAAAACGCAGCAGCACATCGGCAATGGTGCGTGCGGCCGGGCTGAAATGGGTCTGGGTTGAGCCCGGCGGCAATCCCTGAGCATCGCCCCGCTGGGGCAAACGGCCACCATCCAACTGGGACGGTAGCCCTCTCATGTCGCGCAGTGCGGTATCACGCAGCGCCGTGGAGGCCGCATCACGCCCGTCAAGGCGCGCATCACCCATCAAGGCGCGCGGCCCTTCTCCGGGCACGATGGGCCTGATCGGCTGATCCATTAACCGCTGACTCGACGCATCCCCTCGCTTCCCCAGCACCTGGTGGAGCAAGGTGTCGATCAGCGGATTGATCGTACTCACGACGACCTCGGCGCCTGATCGTCATCGTCGGAGAAAGCCGCACCTCTCCCCTGCTGCGGCGCGTAGGCACGGTGCAGGCTACGCTGACGCTGGGATACATTGATCAGGCGGCCCAACTCGTCGCGACGGGCAATCAGCTGACGGCGAATCTCCACGTCCTGCTCCAGAATGGCCTCCAACAGCTCGGCTTTCTGCTGCTGAGCAGAGGGCTCGAGCGTCACCGCCGCGTCCAGCTCGCGCAGCTTATCCACCAGTAGCACATAGTGGGTACGCTGTTCGATTAGATCCGCCCACTGGTCGTTATCGGCCAGCTGATGCATTTGCGTGACGCTGTCGAGAAGCGCTGCATATGTATCAAGCAGGGTTTTTTGAGCGTCATCATGCGCCATGGTAGTAGCCGACATTCATTGCCTCATGCAGATTGCTGCTGGCCAATTTCACGCCACGCCGACGCAATATCGTCGAGTAACCGTTCGGCCTCGTCGAGGCTGGCCTCGTCATTGCGCAGATTAGCGTTCAACAGCAGGCGGGCGATGTAGTTGTAGAGCGAGGCCAGCTGCTCGGCAATCTCGCCGCCCTGCTCGCGGTCGAGGGCCGCTGCCAAGCCATTGTTGACGATATCCAGCGCCTTCGAGATCGACCGACCTTTCTCGGCGGCATTGCCTGCCTGCATATGAATGCGGCCTGCTCGAATCGCCGCTTGCGCGCCGTCGAACAGCATGACGATAAGCTGATGGGGATCCGCCGACATCACTCCGCTTTCAACGCCAACCCTTGCGTAGGCATTGGCTCCCCGGCCGTAAGTGGCGGCACCGCGCGAATACGTCATACGTGATACTCCTGATCATGTGGCGACCGGATGCGGCCAGCCACCAAGCAAATGACTCACAGACCAATCGCCAGGATTGCCTGTCTATTAGGGTTATCGGCGACCGGCATGGCGACTTTACCCCTGCCGGGCGTTTTTTATTCGTCAACCCAGTGTTCTTGCAGCCTTTCGTTCGTGGCGCGGACTACGTAGACACGGCCACTTCGCTCACCGGGCGCCCCAGCTTCTCGACGATATTCCCACTCAATGCATTGCCCAGGTTATCGCGCATCGGCGCACTCGCCGATAGCGCCATCTGCACCTCCGTCGGGTTGCCACGCTCGTCGACACGCAACACCCAGGCCAGCTGCTCGCTGGAGAAACGCACCAGCGCGCCAACCGGCAAGGCCTTGAAATGCTCTATATAGCGCTTGATCCAGTGAGGGTCGAACTGATGGGGATGACTAAGAAGATGGCGATAAACCTGCTGGGCGGTTTTCCCAGGACGGTCGCTGCGATCACGCCGCAGGGCCTCGACCGCATCTACAACGGCACTGGCCTTGGCAAGCTCGTTCAACGACTCGCCGGTCACGCCTTTCGGGTAGCCGCTGCCGTCCATCCGCTCATTGATACCGCCGATCACCGCCGAGGCAATGCTGGAAGAGAGCCACTGGCAGTTCCCCAGTCGCTCCAGCACAAGCGGTACGTGCTCGCTCAAGGCCTGGCGATGGGTTGCCTCAAAGTGTGTGGCCTTGAACAACACCTGCGGCACCAGCGCCTTGCCCAGGTCGTGCACCAAGCCGCTGGCCACCACCGCCTTGCGCACATCACGCGGCATCCCGCTCCCTACCAGATCCATGAGGTGGACGGCCACGGACATCCCATGGCGCACCAGCAGCGGCTCCGGCGACAGGCACCGGCAAGCAAAAAGCAGCGCCTCGCGATCTTCCTCATGAAGATCCATCAGCCGGTCGGCATGCAGCGACAGCTGGCGTGAATCAATATCGCTGCCTTGCTGCAGCGCCAGCATCTGACCATCCAGAAACGCGGCGATCTTGACCAGTCGTCGCGCCGTCGGCGTGGCGTAGCGCTTGACGTCGCGGCGCCCCACATGTTCACCGGCGCCACTTCGCCCGGCGGGCGAGGTAAACAGCGGCGAGGGCTGACGTTCATCCTGGTGGTCTTTGGTATAGCGTGACGACTCGCGCTCGATTTCGCACACGAAGTACCAGACCTGGCGCTCTTGCTCGGGGCTAGGGGCGCCAAAATGAAAGCCCACCCGCAGCAGGTTTCGCTCGGCATCGGGACGGCGATGGCGGGCCGAGGCCGGGATTTCAAAGTACGTGCCGTCGGGAAACTCGAACGCAAGCATGAGAGGCGCTTCCGTCGTGGCCAACACCCCACTGGCGGTCATCGGCAACTCCAGTTGACAGCCAGTCTGGGACAGATCGCGCAGCTCACCCCGTATGGCATCCTGGCTGGGCACGCTGACAGTGGCGGCCACCGGCATACCGATGCGCAGCTCGGCGCGAAACGCCTCACGCCGCTGAAGCACGTCCAGATAGGCAGGATAATCGCTGCAGCATAAAAAACGCCCGCCGGCGCGACGGGTTTCGGTTAACGACAGCAGCGGCGTGCGCAGCATCTTGCCCTGCGCCTCACCGGTCAGATAGAAAGAAGTACCGTCCTGAAGTCGACCGAGCAGATGGCTCACCGATGAAAGGTCCAGCACCAGGGTCTCGCCCGGATGCTGCTCCATCAACACGACGGGCTCGGGACGTGCACCGTCCTCTTCCAGACACAGCGATGCACCGCCGCTTTCCACCAGCGTCGTTAACAACGCCGCTACCGCCACCTGGTTCGGGACGCGTTCGTACTCTTCCTCGTGGGCCACCATGCTCTCCTTACCTCCCCATTGCCTAAGCGAAATATGCGCGTTGCAGAATACCAGAAGCTGACGACAACATTGATGCGCCACGCATCTTTCGCGCAAGGTTTTACAGAGCGTCTATGCTAAGCAGAAGGCAAAGTTGACTTATTTCATTCGCAAACCCTTGCGTCGCTAAAGTTAGCGCCAGCGGGGCCGATAGCTTTTGCGTAAAAATTAAAAAAACTGCTAAACAGTCGTTCCAACAAAACCCGCCCTGAAAGGTTCCGTTATCGCTGACCAACCCGGGGTAGGCGCTAAGAAACAGGGGAATACACAGATGAACTCATCCAATATCGACGCCATTAATCACGTACAGACCGCCCAACTCACCGGCCAGTCGCCGCGTCAACGCCTCGACGAACTCTTGGACAAGTTTCCGACCGCCGGGAGCCAGCTCAGCGAGCAACAACAAACCGAACCCACCGCCGGAGAACTCGTCGAACCGATTCAGCGCATCAATGACGTCATGCGTGAACGCGGCCTGGAGTTTGATATCAGCGAGAACGAATCACGCGTCATCACACGGGTAGTTGACCGCGATTCAGGCGACGTCATTCGCCAGATTCCTGCCGAGGAAGTGCTGCGTATCGCCGAACGGCTTGAGGAATGGCGCGGCCAGTTCGTCTCGCTTGAGGCTTGATTGAGGAGCCAGGACACTAGCGCGAAAGGGGCTTGAGTTTCGGGTTACACCTGCATGTTCATGACGTCACGATAGGCGGACACCAGGCGATTGCGAACCTGCAGCCCCATTTGCGAAGCCACACTCGCTTTCTGCATATCGATCATGACGTCACCCAACTCTATATCGGGATCACCCGCCTGAAAGGCCATCGCTTTATCATTGGCCGCCAGCTTTAACTGATTGATACGCTGAATGGATGCCTGCAGCTCGCCACCAAAACTGCCATGACCTACTGCTTGTGAAGGCGCACCACCTTGCATCGACTGGCCTGATGCCTGGGTGGCTAGGCTCTGCATTTGTTGCAGCGCCGACTGTATTCCCGGTGTGCTCATTTTACGCCTCGATCAGTAAGATGGCTGAATGCACGAATCCTAGCACCGGTATGATAAAGCTCATACGGACAATTACGCACGAAAAGCCAAGCTTTTCGTTCCTTTAGGCTTGCCCAGCCACAGGATAATGGCGTCCATCACAATTTCGCCTCATCATTTCGGCGGATAACCGCGATTGACGGATACAGCCTATGCCTTTTTTGGTGATGCGCCTGGACTGTGACCTGTTTTGTCTGTCCCCAGGGAGGGACTCATGAGCGAAGCAGGTGCAACGGCAGGCCGTCAGACGAACACCGCCTCGGCTAGTGGCAGCGCAGGTGGTGATAATACGACAACGACGTTTTCCGAACGCGTGCGCTCACAGCTGCGCGGCAATCCCATCGTGATCCTGCTGGTTGCCGGTGCGGCTTCCATTGCCGTGATTGCCGCCCTGATGATGTGGGCCAGCAGCCCTGATTATCGGGTGCTTTACAACAACCTCGATGAAGCTGACGGCGGACGCATCATCACGGAGCTCGACAGTCGAGGCGTGCCCTATCGTTTTAGCAATAACGGCCAGGCACTGATGGTGCCCAGCGACCGGGTTCATCCGTTACGTCTCTATCTCGCCGAACAGGGGCTGCCCCGCGGCGGCAATGTTGGGCTCGAGCTAATGGATGACCAGGCCTTCGGGATCAGCCAGTTTGCCGAGCAGGTCAACTATCAGCGTGGCCTTGAAGGCGAGCTCAGCAGCTCCATCGAGTCACTGGGGCCTGTGGAAGGCGCGCGCGTTCACCTGTCGATGGCCAAGCCATCGGTTTTCATCCGAGATCGCGAGCCCGCCAAGGCCTCGGTGGTACTGACCTTGCTGCCGGGACGGCTGCTTGGCGACGGTCAGGTCAGCGCCATCGTGCACATGGTATCCAGCAGCGTGCCGGAACTGGCGCCCGAAGACGTTTCGGTGGTCGACCAGAACGGGCGGCTACTGTCCGCCGACACCGGGGGCAGCGATGACCTGGACGGCAGCCAGCTCGAATACCTCGCGGAAGTCGAGCGCTCCTATCAACAGCGCATTGAAAACATCCTCACGCCGATTCTTGGCGAGGACAATGTGCGCGCCCAGGTAGCCGCTCAAGTGGACTTTTCCCAACGCGAGGAAACCTCCGAACGCTACGGCCCCAATCAACCACCCAATGAAGCCGCCGTGCGCAGCCGCCAGTTGAGCGTGTCGCTTGATGGCGAAAATCCGTTGGGCACCGGCATTCCAGGCGCACTCAGCAATACCCCGCCAGGCACGGCACCCTCCCCCATCAACCAACCTGACGAGGAAGGCGAGGATGGCGCTGACGGAGAAGGTGACGAGGCGTTGCGCAACCTGCGCCAGGACGATGTCGTCAACTACGAAGTCGATCGCAGCATCGAGCATATCCAGCATCGCCTCGGCCGTATCGAGCGCCTGACGGCGGCGGTCGTCGTCAATTATCGCCAGACCGTCAACGAGGAAGGCGAACAGGAACAGGTGCCCCTCTCCGCAGAAGAAGTCCAGCAGATCGAGGGGCTAGTTCGCCAGTCGATGGGCTTCTCGGAGGCACGCGGCGACGCTATCGACGTGGTCAACACGCCGTTTGCCGACATCGAGGACGACACCCCCGACGCGCCAGAGTGGTGGCAACGTCAGGATACACTTGAGCTGGCAGCCCAACTCGGCCGCTACCTGCTCGTCGCCCTCGCCGCGCTGCTGCTTTACCTGCTGATTCTCCGGCCGCTCATCAAGCGCTATACCGAGTCACCCGTCATGGCAACCGCCACACCAGGCGGCGCGCTCCAGACGCAGGTGGGCGATGATGAAGACGAACCGGATGAAGACGCCGACAGCAACGATAGCGAAGAGACGTATCAGAAGCCGAAACGCCGTCGCAAGACATCGCTGTATGAGCACAACCTCAACGACCTGCGTGAAATGGCCCAAGAAGACCCCCGCATGGTGGCGATGATCGTGCGCAGCTGGATGAATGCCAATGAGTAGTGCAATTGCCAATATGGGGGGCGCTCGCAAGAGCGCCATCCTGTTGCTCGCCCTGGATGAAGACAGTGCCGCGGAAGTGTTCAAGTATATGAACGCCTCGGAAGTCCAGGAAATCAGCATGGAAATGACGCGCCTTCAGCAGGTTTCCCACGAAGACATGAAGGCGGTACTCGAAGCCTTTCACAAGGAGACAGAAGAGTTCGTCGCGCTGAACCTCAACTCCAGCGACCACATTCGTTCGGTGCTTACCAAGGCACTGGGGAGTGACCGCGCGTCCAGCCTGATTGAAGACATCCTGGAAAGCAGTGCAGAAACCTCGGGCATTGATTCGCTCAACCTGATGGAAGCCTCCATGGTGGCCGAGCTTATTCGCGACGAGCACCCGCAGATCATCGCTACCATCCTGGTGCACCTGGATCGCCACCAGGCGTCCGATGTGCTTGAGCTCTTTGAAGAAAAGCAGCGTAATGATGTCGTGCTGCGTATCGCGACCTTCAGCGGCGTTCAGCCTGCCGCTCTGCAGGAATTGACCGAGGTGCTGTCCGGCATGCTCGACGGCCAGAACCTCAAGCGCAGCAAGATGGGCGGCGTAAGAACTGCGGCGGAAATCCTCAACCTGATGAATTCGTCGCAGGAAGAAACCGCCATCGAAACCGTGCGCTCGCACAGCGAAGACCTGGCGCAGAAGATTATCGACGAGATGTTCCTGTTCGAGAACCTGCTCGACCTGGACAACCGCGCCATCCAGATGGTATTGCAGGAAGTCGAGACCAATTCGCTGGTGGTCGCCCTCAAGGGCGCCCAGGATGCGCTGGTGGACAAGTTCCTGCGCAACATGTCCCAGCGGGCCGCCGACCTGGTTCGCGAAGATATGGAAGCCCGAGGCCCGATTCGTGTATCGCAGGTTGAAACCGAACAGAAGACCATCCTTCAGGTGGTTCGCCGCTTAGCCGATTCCGGCGAAATTGTGCTGGCGGGTGGAGATGACGAGTATGTCTGATACCCAATCCCCGCAGTTTGACCGCCATCACCAATGGCGTCGCTGGCAAATGGCCGAACTTATGCGCCCGGCCAGCAGCGACGAGAACGCGACGCCTGCGACGCCTACCACGCCTTCGGCCCACCAGCGCAAGATTGACGCCGCTCAGAAAGCCGCCCGGGAGGCGCAGCAGCGAGAAGCCCAGGCGCGCCAGGAGGAATACGACAAACTGCGAAAGCAGGCCGAGGAGGACGGCTACCAGGCGGGCCTGGCGCAAGGCCATGAAGAAGGCCTGGCAAAGGGGCTCGAAGAAGGACGCCAGCAGGCTCAGCAAGAGCTCGAGCAACAAACCAAGGCAACACTGGCACCGCTGGAAACGCTCGCCAAACAGTTTTCCGACGCGCTCACCCAACTGGATGACACCATTGCCCAGGATCTGGTCGAGCTGGCAACGGCTACCGGCCGTCAGCTGGCAGCGGAAGCCCTGGACGACACGCCGGAACGCATCCTGACGCTGGTGCGCGAGCTGCTGCATACTGAACCGCCGCTGGTCGGCCAGCAGCGACTATGGCTAAACCCCGACGACCACGCACTTGTCACCGAACACCTTGGCACTGAACTGGAAGCCGCCAACTGGACACTGCAACCCGATGACCAACTGGCTCGCGGCGGGTGCCGGGTCACCAGCGCCCAGGGCGAGCTGGATGCGACGTTTGAAAGTCGCTGGCAGGCCGTACAGACCCAGGCGCGTAAGCGGCCCTCCAGCAAAACCAAGCCGTCGGCTTCCTAGGAGCGACGATGACCACCACCAGCCCCCATCAGTACCGCTGGCAAAAAGCGATCCGCCGCACCACGCAGCGGGTCAGCGCCTTGCCACGCGTGGGCACCAGCGGCCGCGTCGTGCGGGCGACCGGCATGGTGGTCGAAGTCGTCGGGTTACGGGTTGCTGTGGGCAGCGCTTGCAAGATTGAGCTGCCGAAGAACGAGGCACAGAGCGCTCAGAACACGCCCTATGCCGAAGCCGAAGTGGTCGGCTTCTCCGGTGACAAGCTGTTCCTGATGCCGCTCGAGCAGATTTCGGGGTTGATGCCCGGCGCCCGGGTGTCCCCGCTAAGCGACGGCAGCGGCCACAGCGCTCGGCGCTTTCCCGTTGGCGAGGAGTTATTGGGTCGCGTACTCGATGGCAACGGCAATCCGCTTGACGACCGCGAATACCCTGAAGACAGCCCCCGCGCTACCCTCGACACGCCACCGCTCAACCCGCTGTCCCGCGCCCCGATTGATACCCAGATCGATGTGGGTATCCGGTCGATCAACGCGCTGCTGAGCGTTGGTCGAGGGCAGCGCATGGGGCTGTTTGCGGGATCCGGGGTGGGCAAGTCGGTGCTGCTGGGCATGATGGCACGCTATACCAAGGCAGACGTTATCGTGGTCGGCCTGATCGGCGAGCGTGGACGCGAAGTCCAGGATTTCATTGATAACATCCTCGGCCCCGAGGGGCGGCGTCGCGCCGTCGTGGTCGCGGCGCCTGCCGATACCTCGCCGCTTCAGCGCCTTCAAGGCGCCGCGTACGCGACGCGGCTGGCCGAGGGTTTCCGCGATGAAGGCCGCAACGTGCTGCTGATCATGGATTCATTGACCCGTTTTGCCATGGCGCAGCGTGAAATTGCCTTGGCGATTGGCGAGCCGCCAGCGACCAAAGGGTATCCGCCGTCGGTCTTTGCCAAGCTGCCAGGTCTGGTGGAGCGGGCAGGCAACGCCGAGCGCGGCGGCGGTTCGATTACCGCGTTTTATACCGTGTTGACCGAGGGCGACGACCAGCAGGATCCGATTGCAGATTCAGCCCGGGCGATTCTTGATGGTCACATCGTCCTGTCACGAACGCTAGCCGAAGCTGGGCACTACCCCGCCATCGACATCGAAGCGTCGATCAGCCGGGCCATGACCGCCATCACCGACGATGCCCAACAGCGCGAGTCACGCATCTTCAAGCAGTATTTCTCCCGCTATCAGCGGAACCGCGACTTGATCAGCGTCGGTGCCTACACGCCGGGACACGACCCGCAGCTCGATGAAGCCGTGCGCCGCTTCCCTGAACTCGAACACTTTCTCCAGCAGAACATCCACGAAAGCGCCACCGTCGACGCTTCGCGACAAGCCCTTCACGCCTTGGTTGGAGAGTCAGCATGAGCCGAACGCAGCTAGAGATGCTTGCCGATTTAGCCCGTGATGCCCGGGATCAGGCGGGTATTGCCCTTGCCCAGGAGCGCCAGGGCGAGCAGCAGACGACTGCCCAGCTACACTCGCTCAACCGCTACCGCGCGGAGTACGCCGAACGTTTACAGCTGGCCATGCGCGAGGGCATTGATCCCGCTACGATGTACAATTATCAGCAGTTTCTTGCCTCGCTGGATGCTGCACTCGAACGTGCCCGTCAGACATTGGCGGCACAGCAGAAACGCGTCGAGAAACGCCAGCAACATTGGCAACAGGAGCAGCGTAAGCTGTCTTCGTACGATACACTGGCCTCTCGACGGCTAGTGGAAGAGCATCGACGCCTTGAGCGTCGTGAACAGAAAACCAACGACGATTTGGTGACCAGCCGCCTGGCTCGCCAACGTAATGAGACGCCGCAGTAGCGGTGCCAGGGAACTGAGCATGAATATTCACCAGTTGCTTTCAATGACACAGGGTCAAGCCACCAGCCATCAGCCGGGCAGCACGGCAACGGCCGATGGCGTGCGCGGCTTCTTTCAGCAGGCGTTGTCCCAGGCCTCGGCGTCTCCCCATCAGCGCCTCGGCGATGGACAGATCACTTCGGCGTTGACGCAAACTGGCAATGGCTCGACGTCTAACGGTCAAGCGAGCGCTGCCACCTCGCTGTCGGCATTGCTGGAGTCGCTGGGGCTGGATATCAGCCCTGAGGCACTGGAGGCGCTGGTGGCACGTTTTGCCGCTTCCGAAGATGGTTCAGCGCCCGAGGCGCTGATGGCGCAATTTTCTGCTGATCATGATGGCGCGACGCCCGAAGCGCTGGCTACGCTTGAGGCATCCGGCAACCTCGAGAACGCTGACCTAGATGAGATCGCCCAGCGGCTTGCCCTGATGGGCAGCTACGGTAGTGATGTGGCTAACTCATCGACATTTTCACCCAGCGGCAACGAGGCAGCGCCCACCGCCAGCGAACTGGCCCAACAGCTAGGCATTGAAGAAGGCGAAGCTGAGCAGTTGGTAAGCCTGCTCAGCGCCTTTGTGGCAACACAGAATCTTGATGGTTCCGCGACAAGCCAAGGCTCCGAATCATCACGCGCGCTGGGTGATATCGCACAGGCGCTGGGCGCCACCGCGCAAAACGGCGACGCTGCCAAGGGTTCCCGGACAGAAAGCCTGGCTAGCCAAATCGACGCTCGCGTCAGCTCACGCAGCAGTGCGGAGACCTGGGTCAGTGCGCTGGACACCTCAGGGCGAGCGACGGATACCTCAGCCAAAGCCAACCTGGTGGTGCCCAGCACCTCCTCGGACACGCTGTTGAGCGCCCTGTCGTCAAACAACGCTGGACAATCCAGCGGGCAGGCCCTCGCAGCCGCCGGCATCGGTCAGCCAGCACCGGCCGCCACCACGGGTAGCGCCGCCATGCCGACGCCCGCTGCGGTGAGCACGCCGGTCACAAGCCCAGCATGGCCGCAGCAGTTGGGTCAGCAACTCGTTCAGTTTGCCCAGCGCGGGGGCGACCAGCTCGTGCAAATGCAGCTGCATCCTGCCGAGCTTGGCCCGCTTTCGATTTCACTAAAATTCGGTGAGCAGGGGGCCCAGGCGCACTTCTTGTCCAACCACGCCCAGGTTCGCCAGGTCATCGAACAGGCTATCCCGCAGCTGCGTGAGGCCCTTGCCGAACAGGGCATCGCGCTGGGTGACACCTCCGTGGGCGAGCAACGCCAGTCCAGCGACGAACAGGGCATGGCGCAATCGTCTTCCGGCACCGGCGGACAGCCAGGCCTTGACAGCGGCGAGGAAGGCAACGGCTCGGCCCCAACGCTGAACGCGCCGATAGCCCTTGATGGTCGCGTTGACCTCTACGCATGACCCATATAAGCCCTAAGAGGGCCGGGCATGAAAAGCTAAACCAAAAGATAGGCTCGCCAAGCGAGCCTGTTCATTTCATCACCAGCATGCGCTTTAGGCATAATGCTACATTGACGCCACGCATGGAGATTACGGGAACGACCAATGGCTGAATCAAGCGGCGGATCAAAAAAACTGCTCTGGATAATGATCATTCTAGTGCTGCTCTCCTCTGCCGGGGCGGCAGCGGCCATTTATATGGTGCTGGATGACCGTGACGATGCCCCTGAAGACGCCGAGGAGCAGGTTGCCGAGCCGCAGCCACCGGTGTTTCTGACCATCGAGCCGTTTACCGTCAATCTGGCCGATGATCAATACGGCTCGCGCTTGCTTTACGCCGGCATCACGCTTCGGGTTGAAGACGAAGCGACCCGTGAGCTTCTCGAGGAGCATATGCCACAGGTTCGTAGCCGACTGCTCACCGTCCTATCCGGCCAAAAAGCAGGCGACCTGACCTCTTCAGAAGGCAAACAGCAACTGGCACGCACCATCAACGAAAGGCTCAGCCAGCCCTTCGACGAAAATCAGCCTCCACTCGAATTGCGTGAAGTGCTGTTTACTGAATTCATTGTGCAATAATCTCGGGAACTGGAGCCGTTCATGTCGCAGGACGATCTACTGTCCCAGGAAGAAATCGATGCCCTTTTGAAGGGGGTCAGTGGTGATGACGAATCGTCGGCATCATCGGCTGAGTCGCAGGATGAATCCCGGGTACGTCCTTATGACCCCTCCACGCAGCACCGCGTTATCCGCGAGCGCCTGCACGCCCTGGACTTTATTAACGAGCGCTTTGCGCGCTACTTCCGTACGGGGTTGTTCAACCTGCTTCGCCGCAGCGCCGATATAACAGTCGAGTCGGTGCGTTATCAAAGCTTCAGCGACTTTTCGCGTAATGTCCCCGTACCGACCAACCTGAACATTGTGTCCATGCGGCCGCTGCGCGGTTCGGGGTTGATCGTGTTTCCACCGAACCTGGTCTTCATGGTGGTCGACAACCTGTTCGGCGGCGACGGGCGCTTCGTGACCAAGTCCGACGGGCGTGAGTTTACCAATACGGAACAGCGAATTATTCACCGCTTGCTGGGTCTGGCCATCGATGCCTATCAGGAAGCCTGGAAAGTGGTTTATCCATTGGAGATAAGCTTTCTGCGTTCTGAGGTGCAATCCAAGTTCGCCAATATCACTAATTCACCCAATGAAATCGTGGTGAATACCAAGTTCAACATCGAAGTTGGCAACCTGACGAGCAGTTTTCAGGTGTGCATGCCATACGCCATGATCGAGCCGCTGCGCGACCTCCTGGCGAACCCGATCAATGACAGTAACCATGACCAGGACGGCACCTGGTCGCGGCGCATGGCCAGCGAGTTACGCCAGTCGGAGGTCGAGCTGGTAGCAGAGTTTGCTCATATACCCAGCCGCATCAGCCATGTGATGGGGTTGAAAAAAGGGGACGTACTGCCGTTAGACATTCCCTCCACGGTCATGGCCAACGTTGACGGCGTCCCAGTAATGGAATGCGAATACGGCAGTCAACGACAGCAGCGCGCCTTGCGTGTCAAGCGCATGATCGATCACGCCGCGATGAATAATGTACCGTCCAACGACCTCTTCAAAGGGGCGACGCGACAGAAAGCCAAGGAATCTAAAGCATGACAGATCCTAACAAACCCGATCAGAACATCTCTGAGGACGACTGGGCGTCTGCCATGTCGGAACAAGAGCAGGAAGAGAACACAGCCGACGGCGAGGAAGAAGATCCCTGGGCCGCTGCCATGGCCGAACAGCAAACCGCCGAGGAAGAGGCGGCGGCTGAAGAGGCCGTCGAAGCGGCTGAAGAAACGCCTGCCAGCGAAGCCAAAGCGGCCAGCGACGATGTGTTTCGTCCGCTGACTCAGGAAGACGGCGCGGCGGCTTCACGTGACCTTGAAATGATCATGGATATTCCGGTCAAGCTCACCGTTGAGCTGGGCAGGACCAAGCTGACCATCAAACAGCTTCTCGAGCTTGCGCAGGGGTCGGTCATCGAGCTTGAAGGACTTGCCGGTGAACCGATGGATATCCTGATCAACGGCTACCTGGTTGCCCAGGGCGAAGTCGTTGTCATTGACGACAAGTACGGCATTCGTATCACCGAGATCATCACGCCCTCTGAGCGTATTCATAAACTGAACCGATGAGCAGCGAAGCCGCCTCAACGTCAAGCAGCTCGCTCGATGCGCTCAGCAGCGGGGGCGACTCGCTGATCGGCATGGCCATGATCGGCAAGACGGCAGCGGCGTTGGCGCTGGTTATCGCGATCATCCTGCTGTGTACCGCGCTACTCAAACGGCTTGGCAGTGCCAAGCGGGCTGGCGGTCACCTGCAGATGATCAGCAGCACCGCCGTCGGTAATCGTGAGCGCGTGGTGATCGTGCAAGTCGAGGATACCTGGCTAGTGCTGGGCGTTGGCAACGGGCGCGTCACCAAGCTGCATGAGCGACCAGCGCCGGCCACAGCGAGCGAAGGCGAACCGCCGCTGGCGCCGTCTGGCTTTGCCCAACGCTTTTCCCAGGCGCTCGCGCATAATGTCGGCAAAAAGCACGCGGATTCCACGTCACCACCACCTTCTGAAACAGACCGAACATCATGAGGATTGTCGCGTTACATTGGCCGCGCTGCCTGAAGTGGCAGTTGCTTTTTGTCATAGCCATTGCCTGTCTTTTCCCATTGGTGGGTAACGCCCAAGAGCTTCCCGGCATCACCACTCAGCCGCTTGACGATGGAGGACAGCAGTGGTCGGTTTCTCTGCAAACGCTGCTGTTTTTAAGCTCGCTGGCGTTTCTCCCCTCCATGCTGCTGATGATGACCAGCTTCACGCGCATCATCATTGTATTGAGTCTGTTGCGAACCGCCATGGGCACACAGGCAACGCCACCCAATCAGGTACTGCTGGGTATCGCGCTGTTTTTGACGTTTTTCATCATGTCACCGGTGCTGGCACAGGTATACGACACCGCCTGGGTGCCGTTGAGCGAAGAAACGATCAACTTCGAGGAATTTTTGCGCCTGGCCCAGGTGCCGTTTCGCGAGTTCATGCTTGCCCAAACCCGCGAGCCAGACCTCGCCCTGTTTGTTCGCCTTGCCGATGTGGGGCCCATGCAGGGGCCGGATGATCTGCCCATGCGCGTCCTGCTGCCGTCTTTTGTGACCAGCGAATTGAAAACCGCGTTTCAGATCGGCTTTACGATTTTTATTCCTTTCTTGATCATTGACCTGGTGGTTGCCAGCACGCTGATGGCTCTGGGTATGATGATGGTTCCACCGATCACCATTTCGCTCCCCTTTAAGCTGATGCTGTTTGTTCTGGTCGACGGTTGGCAACTGATTGTCGGTTCGTTAGCTGAAAGCTTTTACATGATATAGCCGTCACTGCGACGCTGGAGGCTACTAATGACCCCTGAAATGGTCATGACGATCGCGTATCAAGGCATGCGCGTCACGTTGTTTCTCGCCGGGCCCCTGCTGCTTGCCGCCCTGTTTACCGGCTTGATCATCAGCCTGTTTCAGGCCGCCACGCAGATCAACGAGATGACGCTGACCTTCATTCCCAAGATACTGGCGGTCTTTGCCGTACTCGTTCTCGCAGGCCCATGGCTCATCGGCCTGATCACCGACTTCACCCAACGCTTATTCACTAATATCCCCAGTATGGTGATGTAAGCTCATGGTCGAGGTCACCTTTGCCCAGCTGCAAGCATGGCTGGTGGCGTTTATCTGGCCCTTCGCCCGCATTACCGCCTTCATGGCGGCTTCGCCTCTGTGGGGACATTCCAGCGTACCCAACCAGGCCAAGGTCGCCCTCGCTGCGGTGGTAGCGGTCGTGATCGCCCCGGTTCTGCCCCCCATGCCCGAGATTCCACTCATGTCCTGGGCTGGCGCGGGCATCATGGTCGAACAGATACTGATTGGCATCGCGATCGGCCTGGTCATGCACATCGTGTTTGCCGTCGTTCAGGCAACGGGGGAGTACATCGGCCTGCAGATGGGTCTCGCCTTCGCCAGCTTTTTTGATGCGGCCAGTGGCACCAACATCATGGTGCTATCACGTATCCTCTACATGGTCACACTACTGATGTTTCTGGCAATGAATGGTCATCTGATGGTGCTGGAAACGCTGGTGATGAGCTTTCAGAGCCTGCCAATCGGTATCGGAATGCTCAATCCCAACGCCTTCGAGTTGCTAGCCCGGTACGCAGGCACCATCTTTGCGTCGGGCATGCTGCTGGCATTGCCGCTGGTAGGGTCACTGCTGACCATCAATCTCGCGCTGGGTATCTTGAATCGCTCCGCTCCCCAGTTGACCGTGTTCAACATCGGCTTTCCAACGTCCTTGACCGTGGGCCTGATCTTATTGATGGTATTGATGACCGACCTTGGTCGCTTCCTCGAGCGCCTGTTCAGTCAAGGCATCAACTTCATGCAGAGCCTGATCGAAACCATGGCGCCGTTATCTTGAGCACAGCAAAAAGCCCTTGCCGGTAGCAAAGGGCTTATTCAACATGTGTCTAAGCAAGAGAGGTTATAGGTAGTCGAAAAGCGACGTACTCTGGATGTCGACAAAGGCTTTCTGCGACGCCTGCAAGCCGACCTGGCGCAAACTGTATTCCGAAATGGCCTCGTTATAATCCAGATCCACCAGATCCGATAGCGTCTGCTCGTAGTTGAGAGTCCGGTTGCTGCCCACCGCGTCAATCACATCGAGCTCGTTCAGCCGCGCACCGGCAGACGCGCGCACCGTAAGGACGTTATCCAGACTGTTATCCAGATCGCGCATCGACGTGTTAAGCGTATTGCGCAGGTCGGCTTTTTCAGCGTCTGTCTCAGCCGGATTCTCTAGAACGCGAATGGCTTCTTCCATGGTACGGAACAGGTTGGCCTCCCGCGTCTCGCCGCCGGCTTGAGCAACCACTATTTCATCGCCTGGTTCGGGCGTTCCCTTGAGGTCAACGGATAAGCCACCGAATGTCAGTGACAGGGCATCGTCAGCATTGGTATCAGTGGCCCAGTCGCCTGATGGCAGGGGGTCGCCAGCCATATCCGTTGTGACCCAATTGGTGCCATCGAAGCGCTCAACCGCATATGTCGGATCCGCCGCCGTACCATCAAAGCTGACACGATAATCGCTGCCGTAACCATCGTCATTGACGTCCGTTACCTGGGGCCCGCTGAAGGTGACGTCACCCGTATTGGCATTGTCGGCTTCCGCCACATAGCCTGCGCTGCTGGGCACACTCTGGAAAATCGAGATGCCGTTTTCGGTAACCGGCATCAAGCGTGACGCATCGACCCGCTGTTCACGGACGTTTTCATCGCCCTGGTACACGGCCGCGTCTCCCTGTTTGACATAGGGAGGATTGCTGTCGTTATAACCACCGAACAGATAGCGACCGTTGCCGTCGGTGGCATTGGCCTGGCCGAGCATCGTTTCGTAGACACCCTTCAGCTCACTGGCGACGGACTCGCGATCAACATCGCTCAAGGTGTCGCTCGAGGCCTGTATCAGCAGCGTCTTGGCGCTGGTGATCGCATCGCTGACGCTATTGAGGACGCTTTCGGTCTGTGCCAGGGAATTTCTTGCCGATACCCGAGAGTCACCATACTGCTCGGTGACGGCCTTGGCTTGATCCACGCCCACGGCGCGGGAAGCGGCCTGGGGGTCATCGGAGGGGTTGACCACACGGCGGCCGCTGGCAATCTGCTGGCTGACCTGTAGAAAATCGCTTTGCTGGCGATTCATTGACGCCGTGCTCTGTTCGAACATGGTAACGCTGCTAATGCGCATGGCAGACTATCCTCGATTAACCGCGTAGATTCAGAATGGTGTCCATTATCGTGCCCGCCGTGTCGATCACCCGCGCGTTGGCCTGATAGAACTGCTGATAACGAATTAAATTAGCGGCTTCCTCGTCCAGGCTTACGCCTGACTCTGACTGCTGAACGGCACGCAGCTGATCGGTAAGCCCCTGCCTGGCATCCAGGTTCACCTCGGTGATGTTGGTGCGGTTGCCCACGTCGCTGACCATCGCCCCGTAGGCGCCGCTCACCGTGGCGCTGCCGCCGACGACGTCCTGACTTTGCAGGTCTTGCATGGCCAGGGCGTTGCGGTTGTCGCCGGTATTGGCATCGCTTCGGCTGATGGCCAAGGTTGCCGTTTCGCCGGTTTCGGGTAGCTCGTTGAGCGTGAAGGCAACCCCGTCAATTTCGATACGGTCACCTTCGCTCAAGGCATCAGTCCCAGGGGTGAAAACGCCGCCATTGACTGTCAGCGTCGCGATACCGCTGACGTCACCTGCATCGTCAACGTCAAAGGCGTAGTCATCTTCAGCCGATAAAGCGCCGTCGGCCATGCTGACGTCGCCAATATTCAGGTCGCCTGCAAACTCGGCAAAGCTGCCCGCTGCAATCTTGTCGAGATCGGAAATATTGGCGTCCATTCCCGCTCCGGCACGACGCACCGGCTGAATTTCAAACTGGTCGCCTTCGAGGACAGACGATCCGCTGCTAAACGAAAGCGTCAGCCCGCCAAAGGTAATTTCACCCAAGCCGGTGCCAGGATCCCAATTGGTTTGATCCACATAGGTGGCGTCATCAGGATTCGTGCTATCCAGCACTTGGCCGTTATCATTTCGGGTCACGACAGGCTCAAGGCTTGCGTCAAACGAGACGGTATAGTCCGTGGCACGCAGATTGTCGGCCGTGTCAGGATCAAACGCGGCCGACGTCAAGAGATCAGGGTCGCTGTTGTTTGCGTACCCGTAACCCTGAGGCGAGCGAATATTGAATAAATCACCGCCCTGGTCGCCGTTAAGATCAACCCCTTGCCGATGCTGCTCGTTGACGGCCATGGACAGCGAAGCGGCCAGTTGGCCGATCTGGTTCTGAGTCTTGTCGAGCGTCTCTTCACGGAAAGTCATCAAACCGCCCAGAGAACCACCCGACACAGTGGCTTCATCCAACTGGGCAAGGTTACCGCCACCGTCGCGGTAGCCAATCACGGTACGCTGGGGATCGTAGTCAGCCTTCATGGTTTCCAGCTTGAAAGAGTCAGTGCCGGTCACCAGCGGCTGGCCGTTAGGCAGGCTGATATTGTAGGTCTTGCCGTCCTGGATGTTCAGGCGCAGATCCATACGCTCATTCAGATCCGACACCAGTTTATCGCGCTGGTTGAGCAGGCTGTTGGGCGCTTCGCCGGTGCGCGCACGGGCGAGGGCTATTTCTTTATTGAATCCAGCAATTTGCTCGGTAGTGTTGTTGATCTGAGTGACTTCGTCCTTCAGCTGGCTATTGATATTGGTCTGCATATCCTGCAGGTAGCTATCGAACGAGCGAAACTGCGCGCTGAGCGTTTCGACATTGCCCAGTACACTTTGGCGTGCTGCCGGGTCGGACGGCGCGCTGGCCAGGTCTTCCATCGACGAGAAGAAATTCTGCATCAACGGCGACAGGCCCGCGTCGCGGTCGGCAAGCAGGTTGTCGATCTGACTGACCTGGTTGTAATAGGTCTCCAGCGCACTCGACTGGGTCTTGGCACTATTGAGCTGATCGGCAACGTATTGATTGAATTGACGCTCAATATCGTTCACCTGAACACCGCCGGTTCCCGCGCTGCCCTCACCCAGCTTGGTGATTTCACGGTTATAGCCAGGGGTATTCACGTTACTGATATTGTTGCTGGTCGTGTTCAGCGCGTTTTGCGCCGCGTTCAAGCCGCTTAGCCCAACAGAAAACATGCTCATGGTTCGATTCCTTTAGCCGATATTTTATTTATCGGCGGTGCGGTACAAAACTTGAATGCCTGCTTATCGGGAATCCGCCAGGAAGTTGCCGGCATCCGGCATCGGGCCCAGGGTATCCATCACGCTCACCAGCTTCTCGGCATAGCGGGGGTCGGTCGCATAGCCGCCACGTTGCAGTTCATGCGCCGCCAACTCCGCTGAAGGCGCCTGGGTCACACCGGCATAGCGAGGATTGTTGCCAATCAGGTTGGCGTAGTCGGTGAACGCATGCTCATAGGAGTCGTAGACACGGAACGTATCCACCATTTTTTCGCGACGGCCGTTGATGTACTCGTGGGTTACTACCTCGGTGGTATCGCCATCCCAATGTTCGCCCGCCTTGATGCCAAACACATTGTGGCTGTTGCTGCCGTTCTGACTAGCAATTTCATGCTTGCCCCAACCCGTTTCCAGGGCTGCCTGGGCCAGTATCAGTTCAGCGGGGACGCCGGTGTTACGACTGGCCGCCTGAGCAGAAGGGGCGAGCGTTTCCATGAATTGATTAACGTGCGGCAGCTGCTCGGTCCCTTGACGGGTTGTCTCGGACTGCAAAGGCTCAGCGCTCGTTACCTGACTCTGCCGAACTGCATCCAGCTCGGCCAGGAAGTTACGTTCTGACGGCGCCTCAGGTACCTGGTCATCGCCAGGGTTCAGGGGACTATCCAGCACGCGGGGGGTACCACGCGGGATGCCGGCGATCAGCGCCTGCATCTGCTGATCATCGTGGGATGCCCCCTCGCCACCCCCGGGAACCAAACCTTGCCTTTCAAGTTGTTTAACCAGTGCATCCGCCAGGCCAACACCACGTGACGCGATCACCTGTGACCACTGCTGATCCAGCATCTTCTGGTAGGTGTCGGTGGAGCTGCTGTTCATGAGCCCCGATGCTGGAATCGCATCGCGCATGCTTTTCATCATCATCTGCACGAACAGTGCTTCAAACTGCTGCGCGGCGGATTGTACGCCTGCTTCCGGGTCGACCTTCGCCGTGTGCTGCATCCGCTGGAAGCCCTGCATATCCAGCGCGAACTGACTGCTCATATCGGTGGCGTTCATTAAATGATCTCCAGCTCGGCACGCAGCGAGCCCGAGGCTCTCAACGCTTCTAGAATCGTCATTAGATCCTGCGGCGTGGCGCCCAGCGCATTGAGCGCGTTGACGACTTCATTCAAGTCGGCACCTTCCACCACCTGCAGGTAGGCTTCCTGCTGCTCGATGTCGATATCGGCATCTGGAACCACTGCGGTTTCGCCTTCACCAAAAGGATTGGGCTGGCTGACACCGAACTGGGTATCGATCATGATGGACAGATTCCCGTGAGCCACCGCCGCCTCGCGCAACGTCACGGCGCTGTTCATGACCACGGAGCCGGTACGCGCATTGAGCACCACCCGGGCGGGCGCCTCCGTCGGCGTAACGTTCACGTTCTCGACCCGGGCCATGAAGTTGACCCGGTCGTTGTCATCTACCGGGCCATCCAGAGCAATCACACGGCCGTTGCGCCCGTACGCAACTGACCGTCCAAACTCGTTGTTGATCGCCGTGACCATTCGCTGCACGGTACCGAAATCGGCATCATCCAGCTGTAGCTCCAGCATGCCACCGTTGCCGCCTAGGTTGAGCGCCACTTCCTTTTCCACCAGACCACCGTTGGGAATACGACCCGTCGCCTGCTGGTTGATCTGTACGCTGCTGCCACCCGCTTCAGCACCGGCGCCACCCACCAGCATATTGCCCTGGGCAATGGCGTAGGTATCGCCATCGGCCCCTTTCATCGGGGTCATCAACAGTGTGCCACCGCGTAGGCTACGCGCATTGGCGATGGAGGAAACGACGACATCGAGCCGCTGACCGGGGCGCGAAAAGGGTGGCAGATCCGCCGTCACCATGACCGCGGCAACGTTGCGCAGCTGCAGGTTCGTCCCGGCCGGCACCGTCACACCCAACTGTGACAGCATGTTGGTTAAGCTTTGGCTGGTAAACGGGGCCTGCGTGGTCTGGTCACCGGTGTTGTCCAGCCCCACCACCAGCCCGTAGCCGACCAGCTGGTTGTCGCGAACACCGGAGAAACTGGCGAGTTCGCGTATTCGCTCAGCCTGAACCGGCAGGGCCAGCAGGCAAGCAAGGCCCAAGATACAAAGCTGCCAGCATCGTTTCGCCAGCGCTGGTGTCTTCATACGTTGCATGTCATTGACCCTTGTCGGCGGTGCAGCTAGAAAGGCGACACGTTAAGGAAGAAACGCTGCAGCCAGCCCATGTGCTGCGCTTCGTTAATGTAGCCATCCCCAACATATTCGATTCGCGCATCCGCCACCTGAGTGGAAGGCACGCTATTCTGTGCGGTAATCGTGCGTGGATTGACCACGCCGGAAAAGCGAATGAACTCGGTGCCCTGATTGATGGCAATCTGCTTCTCGCCGCGAACCCGTAGGTTGCCGTTGTTCATGACCTCCAGCACCGAGACGGTAATGGTGCCGGTAAAGGAGTTGGTGGCCTGTGAGCCGCCTCCGCCAGAAAAATCGCTCTGGCCCTCGATATCGAACCCATACTCGGCCAATGTTTCCAGAGCATCCGGCAAGGCGCCAAACTCGAGGCTCCCACTGCCATCGCGATTAGCATTTGAGGCAGAGTTCTTGCTGGCGCTCACCTCTTCATCCAGCACGATCGTCAGAATATCGCCAACCGCTCTGGGGCGACGGTCTTCGAAAAGCGGCTGATAGCCACGGCGAGCCTGATAGATCGAACCGTTGGGCACCGGTGGCGGACGATCGACGATATTGATCTGCTCCTGCTCTCCGACCACCGACGCCCTTGGGATCTGGGCGCAGCCGGCGACTACAAGCAGAAAAAACATCAGCCCAGCCAGCGCTAGCCGTCGCGCAATACTATGTCGTTGCAGCATGAACCAACCTGTCAGTGAGCGGTGTTACAGCTGGCCCAGGCGTGCCAGCATTTCATCGCTGGTCGAGACGGCCTGACTATTGATTTCATACGCCCGCTGGGTCTGAATCATGTTGACCATTTCTTCCACCACGTTGACGTTCGACGTTTCAACGTAGCCCTGGAACAAGCGACCGGCGCCGTTCATGCCCGGCATGTTCTGGTTGGGCACCCCGGAAGAACCGGTTTCCTGATAAAGGTTGCCCCCCATGCTCTGCAGACCGGCGGGATTGATAAAGGTGCTGACATTGATCTGACCAACCTGGTTGGACTGATTGTCGCCCGGCTGACGAACGCTCACGGTGCCGTCTTCACCAACACTGACCGACAGAGCATTTTCGGGGATGAAAATGGCTGGCTCCAGCGGATAGCCGTTGGCCGTGACCATCTGGCCGTTTTCATTCAGCTGGAAGCTACCGTCACGGGTGTAGGCGGTCGTGCCGTCGGGCATCAGTACCTCGAAGAAGCCTTCGCCGTTGATCGCCAGATCGCGGGAGTTCTCGGTCTGCTCGAGGCCGCCCTGAGTATGCAGCCGCTCTGTCGCCACCGCACGCACCCCGGTGCCCACCTGCATGCCGGACGGAAGTCGATCCTGAACGTTGTTCTGCGCACCTGGCTGACGCATGTTCTGGTACAGCAGGTCTTCAAACACCGGGCGCGAACGCTTGAAGCCGTTGGTGCTGACGTTGGCCAGGTTGTTGGAAATCACATCCAGCTTGGTTTGCTGGGATTCCAGGCCGGTCTTGGCCGTCCATAAAGACGAGATCATAAAAGTGCCCTCTTGGCTGACAAGGCGTTATCAGCCCTGGATCGATAACATGCTGTTCGCTCGCTGTGCGTTTTCGTCCGCCGAGCTCAACATCTTCATTTGCATATCGTAGCGGCGTGCCGCATCTATCATGGTCACCATGGTGTCGACGGCACTGACATTGCTGCCTTCGAGTGCGCCGCTGACCAGCGTGGCGTCCTCGTCGGCCGCGAGCGCTCCAGGCTCGCCCTCATCATTGGGCGGCGCACGGAACAGGCCATCCTCGCCACGCGTGAGCTCACCCTCCTCGGGCGTCACCAGCTTGATACGTCCGACATTGACCAGCGCTTCAGGGCCTTCACCCTGGGGGATGGCGCTGATCGTACCATCAGCGCCAATAGAAACCTGCGCCCCCTGAGGCACCACAACGGGGCCGCCATCGCCCACCACGGGTCGACCGTTTCCGGTCATCAGAACGCCGTCGCTGTCAATCTGCAGGTCGCCGCGACGGGTGTAGGCTTCACCGCCGTCCACATCCTGCACCGCCATCCAGGCGTCGTCCTGCATTGCCACGTCAAGCGAGCGGCCGGTGCGCTCGATTGGCCCCTGGGAATAGTCGGTTCCCGGTGTGGTCGTCACCGCCGAGGTGCGGGTAGGGAGTAAGGCATCACCCTCCACAGGCACCGAACGCGCAGCCTGAAGCTGAGCACGAAAGCCTGAGGTGGTCACGTTCGCCAGGTTGTTGCTGACGACCGACTGCTGATCCATCGTGTGCTTGGCGCCGCTCATGGCGGTATACAGCATTCTATCCACGCCCTTACTCCCTTAATATCCCGTCAGCCGTTAGAGGTTGATGATGGTCTGCAGCAGCTCATCCTGGGTACTGATGGTCTGCGAGTTGGCCTGATAGGCGCGCTGCGCCACGATCATGTCAACCAGTTCGCCGGCCATGTCCACGTTGGAGGTTTCAACAGCACCAGGTTCGATCAAACCACGCTGGCCAGTGCCCGGTGCACCCACCAGTTCCTGGCCTGAGGAGCCGGTCGCGGTCCACAGGTTGTCACCGTCAGGACTGAGGCCCTCTGGGTTGCGGAAGCTCACCAAGGCAATCTGGCCCGCTGCGCGTGACTCTTCGTTGGAGTAATTACGCATGATTGACCCATCGTCTTCGATGGTCACGCCTACTAGCGAGCCCGAGGTATAGCCGTCTTGAGACAAGTCGTTGACTGTCGAACTATTGGCAAATTGGGTGGTATCGGGAAAGTCGACCTGGATTTGTTGTGAAGTTAATGTAGGTCCAAACTCGCTATTTGCAACAGCATTACCATCAGCATCGCGAATATCGGTTGGATTATCTAGATCAAGATCAAAAGCAGTAAAGGCATCATTCAAACGGCCATCAGTTGTAAAACCGAAGTCCGCTCCAGCAACATCTTCAAAAGCATAATTAGGTGCGCCCGCTGGGCCGCCCGACATACGCGCGTCTACCCGCCAATCATTGGCCCCAATCTTAGTAAAATACATTGTCAGGTTTCGCGCATTACCCTGAGAATCGTAAATAGTGCCATTAGTGGAGTAGGAGTACTGGCTAGAATCCAGACCATTGGCTATTGCCTCTGCATTAATGTCGGCTCCTGCAGGAGTCGGGTCAATTACCTCTTCTTCAGCATCCAGATTGAGTGAAACATCCAGCTCAGTGGTGGCGCTTGCGGCGAGGTCACCTGCATCGACGCTTAGTGCCTCCACATCGCCGCCACCCTGGATATTGCCGTCGTCGTCAGCCGGGTATCCCATAATCTGCGCACCCTGGGCATTCACCAGATCACCCTCTGCGGTCATGGTTAGCTGGCCATTTCGCGAATAGCCGACTTCGCCATTGGGCTGCTGAAAGCGGAAGAAGCCTTCGCCGGCAATCGCCAGATCCATGTTGCGGTTCGATGACTCGATATTGCCCTGGCTGAAGTTCTGGAGCACCGCTGACGTGCGCGTACCTAGACCGATGCGCGATTCAGCGTATACGTCGGCAAACTGGACGTTGGAACTCTTGAAGCCGACCGTTTGCGAGTTGGCAATATTGTTACCTACCGCCCCCAGCTTATCTTGCTGGGCATTCAAACCACTTAATGCTTGTGAAAAACTCATCGTTCAGTCCCCTGCTAAATAGATCAATACGTTACGGCTTAAAGAATCTGCTTGATTTGATCGAGTGATACCTGGCCATAAACGGCCCCCAGATCGAGACGTACGTCGTCACCTGATTCAGAAGGCGTCACGCCCTGAACTTGGGCATAGTTCAATGTCTCTGCTTCGAGCTCTTCGCCTTCAGCGTCAGTGGCTTTGTAGCTAACATTATACGAACCTTCCGGCACGGCGGCGCCATCGTTGTTCTGGCCGTTCCAACTGAACGACTCGACACCGGCATCGACTCCTTCAATGTTATTGGTATAAACCACTTCGCCAGTCTGGTTTGTCACTTTGATCTCGACGTTATCTGCCGGCTTGTCCAGCTCGATACCAAAAGGCGTTGCATAGCTGCTGCCGTCCTCGCTAGTCCCCACCTTGACCTGGTTACCCGGCACGAGTACCGCATTGCCGATCAACCCGGAGGCCTGCAGCATCTGGGACGCGTTCATCTGCTGAGTGATCCCGCTAAGCGTATCGTTCAAGCTCTCAATGCCGCTGACCGTATTGATCTGGGCCAGCTGGGAGGTCATCTCCGCGTTTTCCATCGGATTCATCGGGTCTTGATTTTCCAGCTGGGTGATCAGCAGGGTCATGAAGCTTTCGCGCAGCTCTTCGGACTGACTGGCCGGCATGCCGCTTGCGCCACCGCCGTTGACATTGCTTAGAACGCTGGTATCGATATTCATGGCTTACCCTTCACCCAGAGAGAGTGTCTGCATCAGCATCTGTTTGCTGGTGTTGAAAACTTCAACGTTGGCCTGATAGGAGCGAGAAGCCGAAATCATGTTGACCATCTCGTGAACGGGCTCGACGTTGGGCTTGGCGACATAACCGTCTTCATCCGCAGCGGGATGGTTGGGCATATACTCGAGCCGGAGTGGCGAGTCGTCCTCGACCACCTCGGTGACATTCACCCCACCCACACCATAGCGTGAGTTATTGGCCTGTGTTTCAAACATGACCTGTTTGGCGCGGTATGTCTCACCATCCGGGCCCGCCACGCTATCGGCATTGGCCATGTTGCTGGCGGTTACATTCATGCGTTGCGACTGGGCGCTCATGGCAGACCCCGCAATATCAAACGCAGAAAACATCGACATATATATCTCCTAACCGACGCAGGCCAGATTATTCCGGCTGCATGGCAGTTTTGAGCCCTTGAATTCGGCTATTCATGATGGTGAGCGCGGCCTGGTAGCGCACGGCGTTATCGGCAAACTGTGCACGCTCACGATCCATTTCGACGGTGTTGCCATCCAGGCTGGGCTGGCTTGGGATCCGGTACAGCAAATCGGTATCGGTGGCCGTATTTGTGGCTGGCCCCTGGCCCATCAGGTGGTGTTCAGATGTCCGGGACAGGGTTAAACCGCCGCTGTTACCGCTCTGCCCTTGCTGGCCAGCATCCACGGCTTTTTTCAGTTCGCTGGCAAAATCGATATCCCGTGCCTTGTAGTTCGGGGTGTCAGCATTGGCAATATTCGCGGAAAGCACTTCATGCCGCGCCTGTCGTAACCCCAGCGCTTGCTGGTGGTAATTCAAGGAAGATTCTAATTGGTCAAGCATGCCAACCCTCGCTCGCTGAGAGGCAAAAATAGAATTTATTGATGATGGAGAATACGACGGAGCCTGTCAGCCTAAAGCATGGAACAACCCTCGTTTCCGCCATTATTTCTTGTGATAATCCTCATCCGTTTTCGCTATAGTTGGCGAAGGTATTATTACGCTTCTTCTTTATCGAGCACTCTATTTCATGCGTCCATCGCCGCTCGTCTTGAGGTCAGGAATAGCGTTGCGCTTCTTGCGTCACTTTTCGCTGGCCATTTTGCTGTCGTGGGCCTTCATGCCAATGGCTGGCGCGTCATCGTCCAAGCATACGGAACTGATGGAGAGCGTTCATCAATTTCTCTACCAGGAAGCTCATGCGCTTGGCAACGAGGTGGTGATCAACCTTCGCGAGCCTTCGCCCCACCTTCCCACCTGCACCAATCCGGAACCGTTTCTCACCAATCAGAACAAGGCCCCGCTTGGCCGCGTATCCGTGGGCGTTCGCTGCGGCACCGATAGCCGCCAAGTGCGTTATTTACAGGCAGACATTGATGTTATCGGTAGCTACATGGTGGCCGCCGTGGATATTGAGCGTGGCGCGCAAATAACGCCCGACATGCTGGAAGAAGCTGACGGTAATTTAGGCGATCTATCGTCCCGGGCTATAACGGATTCAGACGACATCGTCGGAAAAATCGCACGCCGCCCAATCGCCAGCGGCACGACGCTTCAGTCCCATTTCGTTGAAGCGCCTCATCTTGTTGAACGAGGACAGCGTGTCAGGGTCATAGCACAAGGTGCTGCCTTTCAAGTTTCTCGTGAAGGTGAAGCGCTGGAAGATGGCGCTATGGGTGAGGACGTCAGAGTACGCTTTGGTTCACGCGAAGTGCTCACCGCTCGCGTCATTGAGCGTGGCACGCTGATGGTCGATTTTTAATTGAATGGCTAAAGTTTTACTCGGTGGCGCCGATAGTTCACGTAATCCGCGCATCGGGCGCTCAACGTTGACGATGAGGCACACAACGTGAAAATTGATAACGTCAATAACCCTCTGCTCCGCTCGGGTCCCGCCCAGCAGCGCGACGATACCCAAAAAGCGGGGAGTTCGCCGTCTGCCACATCGGGCACCGAAGCCAAGGGCTCGACTCAGCTCAGCACCCAGAGTGCCGACGCCACTCATGATATCGACAGCGCTAAAGTCGAAGAAATTCGCGATGCCATTCGCGATGGTCGGCTTGAAATTCGTGCTGACCGCATTGCGGATGGCCTGATTGCCAACCTTCGCGAATCCCAGGAGTAAGCTATGAGCCTCGCCAGCTTGTTGACTGACCAGCAGCAACGTGTCGACACGTTGATCGACCTGCTCGGCAGCGAGCAGAACCTGCTGACCCAAGGCGATATTGACGGCGACGCTCTGGCCGGAGTGGCCCACCAAAAGCAGCAATTGCTGGCGGAACTCGAGCGCATCGAGTCCCTGCGGCGTAGCGTGCAGAAACGCCTTGGATATGAAAATGGCGCACGTGGCGCCAAGTTGGCCGCTCAGGATGCAGGCTGTACAGAGGCATGGAACCAGCTGTTGGAAAAGAGCGAGCGCGCCGCGCGCATGAACGCGCTTACCGGCAAGATGTTGTCTTTACGCATGCAGCATAATCAGCAAATGCTCGATTATATCCGTCAGATTGCTGAAAAAACGCTCTACACCCCCACCGGGCGTAATTCCGCCCAATCAGGCAAGATCAATGCTTCCGCGTAATCCTTAAAAGCTATACAAGTATTTTACGTGGTGTTTAAATCTAGAAACTAATTGTTTCTTCACGCCACAGGATTACCGATGCTGCCTCATTTACCAAACCAGTTCACCGCCCTCGTGACAGGTGCATCAGGTGGAATTGGTAATGCGCTTGTCAAACATCTGCTTGCCTCACCTCAAACAGGTCGTATTATTGCCGCCAGCCGCCAGCCGCCTCTGCTGCAGGATGACCGCCTTACTCACCTGTCACTTGATGTTTCCCAGGAAGAGGATCGCCTTGAACTTGCAAGGCATCTCGATGATGTTCCCGTTCATCTTTTCTTCAACGCCATCGGTCTGCTACATGACAGCACACAAGGCATCAAGCCAGAAAAGCGCCTGGATCGGTTGACCCTTGAGGGTCTTACCCAGGTCATGCAGGCTAATGCGTTTACTCCGGCGTTATTGATTTCTGCCCTACAATCTTCCCTACAAGGCTCACACCCTTGCATTATTGCCAGCCTGTCGGCTCGCGTTGGCTCGATCAGCGATAATCACCTAGGCGGCTGGTACAGCTACCGTGCCAGCAAAGCGGCACATAATATGCTCATGAAGACCGCGTCTATCGAGCTGTCACGTCTCAACAAACAGTCGATTGTGCTATGCCTGCACCCTGGCACGACGGATACACCGCTCTCCCAGCCTTTCCAGGCCCGAGTTCCCAGCGGCAAGCTGTTCACACCAGAATTCGTCGCTTCACAGCTAATGGATGTCGTGGCCAAACGCACGCCTGACGACACGGGAAGCTTCTGGGATTGGGCAGGCGATCCTATCGAGTGGTAAGGCACTCAGCAAAAAGCCCCGAGCGCAGTACGCCCGAGGCTTTCCTTCCGCCCAAACAAAAAAACCCAGCCGGTTGGCTGGGTTTTCTGCGGTATAGGTGCCTGACGATGATCGGGCAGGCCATCCTGGGGGCGGCCTTCCGCTACGCTTCATGGGGAGACCCCTAAACAAAAACCCCCGAGCACGATGTGCTAGGGGGTTTCTGCGGTATAAGTGCCTGACGATGACCTACTCTCGCATGGGGAGACCCCACACTACCATCGGCGCGAAGCGGTTTCACTGCTGAGTTCGGCAAGG